>JAYUAJ010000495.1:0-7216 GCA_043741375.1 Hyphomicrobiaceae bacterium
CGCATCCAGTCGAACACGGCATGGTTCGGATTGTTGTTCGCTGGCATCATCGGATTGGGTTTAAGCATGGCCTTGCGCGCTTCGATCTCAGCTTCGGTGCGTTCTGCCTTCAGTGCCGTCCACCATTCGCGCGAGAACAGCAGCACGCCGAGGAAATCCAACGAGAGGCCGATCACGGTTAGCCAAGCTTGCGACATTGTCAGCGGTTCCTGGGGTAGGTGCCGAGCCCGCGCTCGGCGTTGAGGCGTGCGATGAGGTCGGCGGCGGCTTCGGAGATCACGGTGCCGGGCCCGAATACGGCCTTGGCGCCGGCGGCACGCAAGGCGGCATAGTCCGCCTCTGGAATGACGCCCCCGGCCACGATCATGACGTCCAGGCGCGCAAGCTTTCCAAGTTCGGCCTGCAACTCGGGCACCAGCGTGAGGTGCCCGGCCGCGAGCGAGGAGACGCCGACGATATGGACGTCGTTGGCAGCGGCATCGCGCGCCACCTCGGCAGGGGTGGCGAACAACGGGCCGATGACAACCTCGAAGCCGAGGTCGGCGAACGCGGAGGCGATCACTTTTTGCCCGCGGTCGTGCCCGTCCTGCCCGACCTTGGCGATCAGGATTTTTGGCGCGCGACCTTCCTTGGCCGTGAAGGCGGCGACCTCTTTGCGCACGGCCTTGAGCTGCTCGTTGTGCTCGCCCAGCGCTGCGCCGTACACGCCTCTCAAGGTGCGGATTTCGGCTTTGTGGCGGCCAAAGACGCTTTCCATGGCGGCGGTGATCTCGCCGACCGTTGCTTTGGCGCGAGCGGCCTCGACGGAGGCTGCGAGCAGGTTTCCCGTTCCCGAGCGGGCAACGTCAGTCAAGCCGGTCAGCGCCGTTTGCGTCGCCGCTTCGTCCCGCCCGGCCTTTAGCTCCCGCAAACGCTTGATTTGCGCCTTGCGCACGGCGGCATTGTCGACCTTGCGAACGGCAAGAGGCGGCTCGTCGTCCAACCGGTACTTGTTCACCCCGACGATCACTTGCTCGCCGCTGTCGATGCGCGCCTGCGTGCGGGCTGCGGCCTCTTCGATGCGCTGCTTCGGCAACCCCAGTTCGATGGCATGCGTCATGCCGCCCAGGGCCTCCACCTCGGCGATGTGCTCGCGTGCGCGGGCCGCCAGATCGTGCGTGAGTGTCTCGACAAAATAACTTCCGCCCCAGGGGTCGATCATGCGCGTCAAGCCGCTCTCGGCCGCGAGCAGCAGCTGCGTGTCGCGCGCGATGCGGGCCGAATGATCCGTGGGCAGCGCCAGTGCCTCGTCCAGCGCATTGGTGTGCAGCGATTGCGTGCCGCCTTGGATCGCCGCCATAGCCTCGATCATGGTGCGGACGATGTTGTTGTTCACGTCCTGCGCGGTCAGACTCCAGCCCGAAGTTTGGCAGTGCGTGCGCAGACTGAAAGACCGCGGGTCTTTCGGTGCAAACTCGCGTTGCACGAGTTCGGCCCACAGCAGGCGGGCCGCGCGCAGTTTGGCGATCTCCATGAAGAAATGCATCCCGACGCCAAAGAAGAACGACAGGCGCGGCGCAAAGTCGTGGATCTTCAGCCCCGCCGCCACGCCTGCACGAAGATACGCAATGCCATCGGCCAGCGTATAGGCCAGTTCCAGATCGGCCGGCGCGCCCGCCTCCTGCATGTGATAACCCGACACCGAGATCGAATTGAATTTCGGCATGTGTTTGGCCATGTAGGCGAAGATGTCCGACACGATCCGCATCGAGGGCGCGGGCGGATAGATGTAGGTGTTGCGGACCATGAACTCTTTCAGGATGTCGTTCTGGATCGTCCCCGAAAGCTTTTCCGCCGGAACGCCCTGCTCCTCGGCTGCGACGATGTAGAGCGCCAGGATCGGCAGCACCGCGCCGTTCATGGTCATCGAGACGCTGATCTTATCGAGCGGGATGCCCTCGAACAGCCGCCGCATATCGGTGATCGACGAAATCGCCACACCCGCCATGCCGACATCGCCAGCGACGCGCGGGTGGTCGCTGTCGTAGCCGCGGTGGGTGGCGAGATCGAAGGCGACGGACACGCCCTGTTGTCCAGCCGCCAGGTTGCGCCGGTAGAACGCGTTGCTCTCCTCAGCGGTCGAGAACCCCGCATACTGACGGATGGTCCAGGGCTTTTCGAGATACATGGTCGGGTAAGGGCCGCGCAGGAACGGCGCGAGGCCGGGGTAGCTGTCGAGATGCGGCAGGCCCGCAAGGCCGGCTGGGGCGTAACGGGATTTGATGGGGATGGATTCTGGAGTGGGGAACATACTGGCGTCGGCTACACCAGCAAAGGCTGGTGGCGCGAACGGGATTTTCGTGAAATCGGGCAGTGCCATTTATCAGTCGCTCGAGTGGCCAAGCAGAGGGTGGGCTGAGCCTCTTTGCGCAGCCCACCCTACGGATGACTGCCAAGAGGGCGCCAACCTAAGCAAGATGTGTCCCCCAATAGAATTCTTCGATCGGCTCAGCAGTTTATCACATCCTGCCCTTCCAATCCTCACCCGTATCGTGGTCCGGGTGCTGATGGTTCACGATTTCCATCAACTGCCTCGGCGTCATTTCCTCGTCGGTGCGCGTGCCCGGCAACTCGGCCAGGAAATCCACCCAGGCGTGACGCCCTTCGAGCCCAAACTGCTTGGTCGGCGTCATGTGGCCGGGCTCATCGAGGCTGCCGAAGCTGACATTCACCCGCCCCGACGGCCCTCGATAGGTCAGAGGCGTGCCGCAATCGCTGCAGAAGTCCCTTTCGGCGATATTGGAGGACGCGAACGTGCCAGGCGTCCCCCGCGTCCAGGCGAAGTCGGCCGGTTGGCTTGGCACCAGCGCGGCGTAAGGCGCGCCCATGGCCTTCTGGCACATGCGGCAATAACAGACGCTGATACTGCTGGGCATGGCATAGAGTGCGTAGCGGACCTTGCCGCATTGGCACCCTCCAGTGAGGACGGGCTTGCGTGTAGGGCTCTCAGGCATAGCTGGTTCCTGGTGTCGGCGCGTGAATTACATCACATCCGGGCGTTCAACGGTAGCATGGGTGCGATGCGAATTGCGGCGCGCTCAATCGGAGCGACGGGCGGATGGGTTGGTTGCTTGGGGACCTCCAACTCCAACCCTTGAACGGCCCCAACCTGATCGGCAGCGCGCCGTGCCGCGGTCTTGGCGATCCCCTCCTGCACCGATCCGCTGAGCAGCGCGCGCGCCATGCCGCCTTGCGCTTCGATGTCCTGAAACAGCACCCAGGCGCGTTGTGCCAGAGCGTCGGTGAGCGCCGTCACCTGGGTGCAGCCGCTGGCGGGATCGAGCACACGGGCAAGGCCGCTTTCGTCCGCCATCATGGCATGGGTTGTTACTGCCAGCCGCCGCGCCGAGGCGTCGGGGGCCCCGCCGGCAAACGTGTGCGGCACGACCGTGATGGTGTCCGCGCCGCCGATGGCCGCGCCCAGCGCCGCGATGGAATTGCGCAGGATGTTGTTGTGCGGCGCCGTAACCGTGAGCATGCGCTGCGAGGTCCTGACCCAAAGGTCGATACGGCCCGACAGCCCCTCCCCTCCGCAAGCCTCGGCGATGCGTGCCAGCAGCAGTCGAGCAGCGCGCAGCTTGGCGATGGTTAGGAACAGGTCGGCGTCGGCGGCAAGTCCGACTGTTAAATGCGAGAAGGCGTCGCCTGCGGAAATGCTTTCAAAGTTCAACACGCGCAGATACTCGACCACCGTCGCCAGCATGGCGGCGAGTTCCTGCGCCTCGCTCGCTCCGCTATCGTGATAGAGTGCGCCGTTGGCCAGCAGCAGGCGGACATTCGGCCAGCTGACCATGCTGCCGTCCACGAACTGGCCGAGCAGTTCGAGCGCAGGCCAAAGGCCAGACTCAAGCGCGCCCGTCCGCGCCATGGTACCTAGGGGATCGGCATGGACGGCGCCGCGTAAGGAAGCGGCGGGCCGGCCGGTGGCTTCCCAGACGGACAACAGGCACTGGGCCGCGCCGAAGTATTGGTCTCCGGCCGCAAAACAGACGGATAATCGGTCGAGCGGCATACCTTCCAAAGCGGTAGCGATGGCGTCGTAGCGCGGGGCAAGACCAAATTGGCCGGGCGTTGCCAATTGCAGCACGACCGAAGTCGCGCCGGCCGCGAGATCGTCAGCAACGGCCTTGCGCGTTGCCTTGGGGTCATTGCTGGCGTGCAACGAGCGCACGTCCCAGCCTTTCGGGTTGCCGCGCACGAGGTGTGTCTGTTCGCCGGCATGCCGGTGCGCGGGGAGCGGCTCGATCTCGATCCCATCGTAAGTGCGATAGGTCCGGCCCGCCGCAGCGCCCGCCAGCCTGAGCCAGTCCGCGCGCGCGGAGGCGGGAAATTCGCCGATGGGTGGGCTGTTGGTCATGCTATCGCGCCACTTGCTCGTCTCTGGTGAGTGCTCCCAAAGACTGTCGCAATCGCCGCGCGGGCGGTCAATCAGCAGTTCACTATCGCCGGGTCTGCCTACTTGCGGCGCGGCTTGGATTTGCGTTTGGCCTCGGGTTGCGGGGCAGGCGGCAGTTCGTCCTCCATGTGCGTCAGGTCATCCCAATAGGACACCCTGATGCCGGGAAAGATAACGATCTTGCCGGTGCTCTGCGGCGCGCCGGCGGATGTGCGCGCGCGGCCAGGTTCGGAACGGAATTCGAGTATCGTCGCCATGTCAGCACCCCATTGAGCCTTACTGCGGCGCCCTCGTGCCGCAGCGGCTCCCCCCAAGTCCCCAGTCTCGCGCACGTGATTCGTAAGTTGACGTGTGCTGATGACATGATGAGGATGGAGCGGGTTAACAACTGGTTAACCGCCAGGGCCATCCAGAGGAGCTTTGGCCGTTATGGTTTCTGGTGTGTCACGGAAGACTCAGCCAGTCGCCGAGGCAGTGGCGCCCTTGCCGGTCCTCGGTTTCCACAATCCAGAGGTCGCTGTCGTATTTGGCCTGGCGGGCGAGATAGCCGTCGGCCTCAGCCTCAGGCACCGTCAGCGACTTCAGGCAGGGCGAGAACCGGCGTTCGGCCTCGACGCCCTCAAGGCCGGCAAAGGCGGGGCCGTAGAGATCGCAGTGGCCGTCCAGCCGCGCGATGCGGATGTAGATCGCGCCGGCATCCGGATCGCCACGGCGCACCAGAACGCCCATGATGCCTTGGGCCGCGCAGATGCGCAGATAGGCCGCCACCCAGATATCCGATTTCAGACGCATGGGAGAAGGTGGGGGACAACGCGCCGCAAGGTCAATGGGTGAGCGCTTCGTCACTGACCTCGATGTGGGCGTGCGACTGGCGCGCGAGCTCCGCGATGACCTCGCCCGAAACGCGCCCCTTGGGCACAAAGCCGCTGTCGTTCTCGAACTTCTTCAGCGTCTTGCGAGTCATCTCGTTCAGCTGACCGTCGACCGGGCCTGGCTTGTAGCCGAGCCGTGTCAGCAACCGCTGGGCGCCGGCGATGATGCGTGAAGCCTTGTCTCCGGCCGGAGCGCCAGCGGCAGCGGTGGCGCCGGCCATTCCCATGACAACCTGGCGCAACAACTCGGAACTCGGCTCGGCCGTCAGCGCCATGTGCTGATCGAACTCAAAGGCCAGGATCGCCGAGCGCGTAATGATGCCCGCCTTGCCGTTGACCTTGCCGGGGTCGTAGCCGTGGGCTGCCAGCTCGCGTTGAAGTGCTGAAATCAGCTGGGCGTCTTCAAAGGAGTCGTCGATCGCGGGCGCGGTGGCGATCGCCTCGGCCCCGTCGGTGGTGCGCGTGGCGAGGTCGGCGTCAGCGCTCGCCATCAGGTCGACAACCGGATCGGCTGTCGGCGACAGCAACGTCGGCGTCGTACTTGTCGGGACGAGCAGCTTCTCGGGCGTCGCCAGCGACGACAGCGTTGCGGCGGCGGCAGCCTCGGGCAGCTTGCGGCCACCTTGCAGGACCACGACGTTGACGACGGTGCCCAAGGTCAGCAACAGACACACCCCGGCCGCGAGCCGGTTACGCGATTGGAACATGAGATTTGTACGCCACAAACGCTATGATACGGAAACTCAAACGGCATTCTCTCCCGTCCTGGTCACCAAAGGCTTAAGCGTGGTTCCTGATTGGTTCGGCGTGGGTAGGCCAGAAGCGAGAGACCGCGTCCGCGGGACGGAGCGGCAGCCGCAGCCGAGCTGTTGTGCCGACGCCCGGCACACTGTCAAAGCCGAGGTCGCCATCCAGTTGTTCGGCAAGCCGCTTTGAGATGGCAAGGCCCAGGCCGCTGCCCTCGATTTGACGGTTGAGCGCCTCCTGGCCACGGGCAAAGGGATTGCCGATGCGAGCGATCTCAGCCGCGGTCATCCCGAAGCCGTGGTCGCGCACCAGTATCTCAAGCGAACCGCCCTGCTGATCGAGTTCAACCTCGATCGCCTCATGGCGCGGGCTGAATTTCACGGCGTTTGTCAGCAGATTGATGAGAATCTGCAGCAGTGCGCGGCGGTCGATGTCAGCTTCCATTGGTGCGGTAGGTGCGCTGAAACTGATGGAGATCGACCGGTCGGACGCGGCTGCCGCCACCATTTCGATGGCATCACGGATAGTCGCGGCGGGATCGTCGGCCAAACAGCCCCGAAAACGGGATCGGTCACTGCGCCCGCCGCTAGCTTCTTCGAGCACTGCCAGGATGTGCTCGCCGCTAGCCTCGATGATGCGGGCATAGTCGCGCTGGCGGGCCGGATCTATGGTGTCAGAGGGCAAGGTACGCATCAGGCCTGCAAAGCCAATGATGGCATTGAGGGGTGTGCGCAACTCGTGATTGAGGGCAACGACTGGCGGCGCGGCGGCGATCTCGACGGTTCCAGTCTTGGGGGACCGGCAGAGCAGGAGGGCCTGCACCGCAGCTGCGGCCGCAGCGGCCGCAGCTGCGATTTCAGGCGCCAGAAGGTGCGGCGAACCCGTGAGCTGCAACGCCGCGAGGCCGGCCAGGGTCAAGATTCCGGCCATAATCAATGGCCTGGGTCGGCCTCCCGCCATGCCGTGCAGCGGCAAGAGCGCCAGCCAGGCCGCCGCGCCCAAACCGATGTGCCCGCTGAGCGCTGCGATCATCAGCAGTGTGGCGCAATCGACAAACGCCGGGAACTCTCTTGATGTCGTAGGTCGGCTCGCGATGAGACGGCCCAGAAGGCTTGCCAGGGCTACCACGGCCCAGGGTCGCGGATCCGGCGACAGCGACGCC
>JAYUAJ010000496.1:0-3059 GCA_043741375.1 Hyphomicrobiaceae bacterium
TAGTTCGCTCAGAGACTTGGCCGCATCGTTGATGGCGGAGGCATCTTGGGCCATTGGTAGGGCTCCCGTGTTTTGCTTGCGAAAATGCCAACGTTCACAGCAGGGTAGGTGCGAGGACAACAATTGACTAGTATCGCAATGGCTTCGTGCCATTTCGCGGCGCCAAGGAGTTCGACCCATGAGCAAGACCGCATCGGACGCAGTAACAGCCCTGAACCTGGGATCGCAGGCCAAACTTACGCCCGCCTTGCAAGCCTATTTTGACAAGTGCCAGGAAAAACTTGGTTTCGTGCCGAATGTCCTGCGCGCCTACGCGTTCGACAGCACCAAACTGCAGGCCTTCATCGACATGGTCGACGACCTGATGCTCGCCGAGAGCGGCATCAGCAAGGTCGAACGCGAGATGATTGCGGTTGCCGTCAGCGCCATAAACCACTGCCACTACTGCCTGACCGCCCACGGCGCGGCCGTTCGCCAGCGCGCCAAAGACCCCGTCATGGGCGAGCTGATCGCGCAGAACTGGCGAGCGGCTAATCTGTCCGCCAAGCAGCAGGCGATGCTCGCCTTCGCCGAAAAGCTCACTGAGAGCCCAGCCAAGATCGAAGAAGCAGACCGTGCAGCGCTTAGAGTCGCCGGGTTCAGCGATCGGGATATCTGGGACATTGCAGCGACGGCCGCGTTCTACAACATGTCGAATCGCCTGGCGGCTGCCACCGACATGAAGCCGAACGACGCCTATCACCATCTGGCCCGCGATCGCGTGAAGGCTTGATAAGATCATCGTATGGAACGTGAGCTCGTCGGTCTGCTGGGCGCCGGTTTGACGTCATTCGCTAGTGGGTTCGGGATTGCCGTACCCGTTGGCGCGATCGATCGCGGCTACACGCTGATCGACGTACTATCGCGCGAGAGTGGCCCGCAAGTCGGCGCGTTGCTCAACACCATGGTACAGAACCTGTGGCTCGAATGGCAGCGCTCCGGCCTCAGCCGCGAGACCACCCAACTGCATGCCGGTGCTCTGCCGGCGATCGTGGAGCTCAACCGGCCGCCGCCTGAGGCATTCATGTCGGCTCTACGAACCGGGGACGGCGCGGGACGCCTGGCGGCCAACATTCTGGAGCACGCGCGAGCCTCCGGCGACATCGTGCGCGCCGGTCTCGATGAGGGCACGGCCTACCTTCTGTTCGAACGGCTGTACAGAGTGATCCTGACCGACCCTGCGACCCTGTCCAAAGTGATGGTGGCGGTCGATCTCTATCTGCAGACCGAACTTTGGCGGACCGAGCCGTCCGCGCCGCCACCTGCTCGGGAGCAAGCCGCGGCGCCTCCAGCGCCTGCCGCAGAGGTGCAACGCACTGCCGCGCCGCCGCGCGAACCGGAAATGTTTTCCCGTTTGTCCGGCGCCGCAATTTCGGCGGTTCAGGCCGGCATTGCCATGCGCCGTCCACGACAATCGGACTTGATCGAACTAGAGGCGGAACTCTGCCAAAGCCTGGCCGTCCTGATCGAGCAGCTGGTGACCCTAGGTCAACGCACGCCGGAGATCACCACACCCCTGCTCGATGCGGCCCGGCACTTGGCCGGCGGCGCATTTGTCGAAGCCGACCGGGCCATGACGGCTGCGCAAGAGGTAATGATCCATCTCGCCCAATCGGACCTGGCGGCGGCGCGCAAACGCATGCAACTGGCGGCGGAGGTGCTGTCCGCCCGGGCAACGCTCGAGGAAATCCGCCTGGATTTCCGCAAGGCGGCCCGCCATTGCGGCGCTGCCGTGCGCGGCTTCACCAGGGCTGACGTTTCCCTGCAATGGCATTTTCTGATCCGGCAGGCGCAGGCCTTGCTGCGGCAGGATCAATTGTTCGACGATCCTGCGGCTTTGGGCGAAGCAATCCGAACTTATGACGAAGCAGGCCAGCTCGATACGCAGCTCGTCGGTCCTCTGGCATGGGCCCAGGGCCAGCAGCAATTCGCGGAAATCCTCGTTACGCTTGGACACCGGAACCGCCATGGCGCCAGCTTCTTAAAGGCGGCCTATCATGCCGGCCTCGCCTCGAATGCGCTCGCTTCGGAGCACCGGGATTCCGAGGCCATCAAGATGCGGTTGCTCCAGGCCGACGCCCTGTGGCACGGCGGCGATGCGCCCGGCGATCTGGCGGCGCTCGATGGCGCAGCCCACGCGTATCGCACCGCACTCGGCTCATTTGCACGGGAGAGCGGGCCGGAACGGTGGACGACGGCCATGGCGACATTCGGCCAAGTCCTCTTGCGCTTGGCGACCTTGCGCAACGACCCACAGCTACTCGTCGAAGCCATCGAGAGGTTGCGCGCGGCGATTCAATTTGCCGACTTGTCGCAGATCACGATCGACAGAACCGCAACCGAAACCACGCTCGGGCGGGCATTGCTTGCCGAATACGCCGGCGGCGGCCAGCCGCTGTTGCTCGATCTGGCCGCGACAGCGTTTCGTCGCGCGATCAAGAGCGCAACCGCCGAACAGAATATGGCGACAAAAGCCGAGCTGCAGCATGAGCTTGGCATGACACTCTGGGCAATGGCGGAGCGCGCCGGCGATAAGCAGAGCATGAGCAATGCCGCCGAAATGCTGGATGCCAGCATCGCTTCATTTGCGAGCCAAGGCGATGACGCCCGCGCCGATTCCGTACGCGCCGATTTGGCCAGACTGCGCGATATGCCACTCGCCGCTTCGACCGCGCCTGTTTCAGTGCCGCAGCACTAATTCTTGCAAGGCAACTTGCGATATGGCTGTCGGTCCGTTCACCAATCAACCGCGCCGGATATTCTCTGATCCGCAAACAGGCGGTTGAGAAGCATGCGCATATCAAAATTGCGTTCAGCTGGTGAGCCGGGACGTTGCTTGGAAGAGCGTCGCATGCTTTGGAAACGGGGCCACCTCGCATGCCCCCTTTTCTTTTGCGGGCTCGTCGTGCAAGACCACATCCGACAGCGAGCAGTGCCGGGATCTGGAGCGGTTGTGTACACGACCGCGCCATAATCTCGCGCGACATATGCTCTCACGATATCATCGGGTTTGGTGGCGA
>JAYUAJ010000497.1:0-7195 GCA_043741375.1 Hyphomicrobiaceae bacterium
GACGCGAGCTAAGGCCCACGCAAGCTAAGGTATGAGCGCCCGGCCGATTGGTCAGGCGACGGAAGGTGAATGATCATGGCAGATGCTAAAAAGAAGCCCGCCGGCAAGACGGTAACGATCGAACAGATCGCCAGCCCCGCGCGGCGTGAGAAAACGCAGGGCGCAACACTTGTCGGGCTGGGCCTCAACAAGCTGCATCGCAAGCGCACGCTGGAAGATACACCCGCCGTGCGCGGCATGATCACAAAGGTGCGCCATATGGTGCGCGTCATCGAAGGCTAACGCGCGTTCGGCGCTGCAAACTATAGGACGACGGACATGCGTCTGAACGACATCAGGGACAATCCGGGCTCACGTACCGGCAAGAAGCGGCTCGGCCGTGGCATCGGTTCGGGGCTGGGCAAGACCAGCGGACGTGGCGGCAAGGGCCAGACGGGGCGCTCGGGCGTCGCCATCAACGGCTTTGAAGGCGGCCAGATGCCCCTTTACCGCCGCTTGCCCAAGCGCGGTTTCAACGTGCCGTTCCCGTTCCATTATAACGAGATTAGCCTCGGCGGCCTGCAAGGCGCGATCGACGCCAAGCGGCTCGACGCCAGCAAGCCCGTCACCAACGAAGCGCTGCATGCGGCGGGCCTGGTGCGCCAGCTGCAGGACGGCGTGCGCATCCTGGGCGACGGCGAACTCAAGACCAAGCTCAACTTTGAGGTGAACCATCTCACCAAGAAGGCGACCGAAGTCGTCACCAAGCTCGGCGGTAGCATCAAGCTGCTCAAGCGCAAGGTGTTCCTGGCCGCGACCGGCAAGGAACCGAAAGAAAAGAAACCGCGCGGCAAGGGCATGAAGAAGCCGTCGCCAGCGAGGGCTTAACCGGCAAGACGCACCCCTGGATTTTCAGCGGGCGCGTGACGATATCAGGCGTTCGACGATTTGAGGGTTGCCATCGGGTCCGGCGCTATGAGGGCCTGGGACAAGGGTTCGGGGCGGACCCGGAGTAGAAATATATGGCATCTGCTGCCGAACAACTGTTCGCCAATCTGAACTTCGACGCCTTCCGCAAGGCGACCGAGCTCAAGAAGCGCATCTGGTTCACGTTGACTGCGCTGGTGGTTTACCGGCTCGGCACCTTCATCCCGATTCCGGGCGTCGATCTCGCGCATTACGCCCAGGTGTTCCAAAAGTCCCAGGGCGGCTTCCTGGGCATGTTCAACATGTTCTCGGGCGGCGCCGTCGAGCGGCTGGCGATCTTCACGCTCGGCATCATGCCGTACATTTCCACCTCGATCATTCTGCAGCTGCTGACCAGCGTCGTGCCGCAGCTTGAGGCCATCAAGAAAGATGGCGAAGCTGGCCGCAAGAAGATCAATCAGTACACCCGCTACGGCACCGTCGGCCTGTGCACGCTGCAGGCCTATGGCACGGCGCTCGGCCTCGAGAGCCAGAACCTCGCCGTCGATCCGGGCTGGTTCTTCCGCGCCACCACCGTCATCACGTTGGTCGGCGGCACCATGTTCCTGATGTGGCTGGGTGAGCAGATCACCGCGCGCGGCGTCGGCAACGGCATCTCGCTGATCATTTTCGCCGGCATCGTCGCCGCCATCCCGTCTTCCTATGCCGGCCTGATGGAACTCTCCAGCAAGGCAGCCATCAATCCGTTGTGGCAGCCGGGCATTCTCATACTGGGCGCGCTGATCATCGCCGTAATCGTATTCTTCGAGCGGGCGCAGCGTCGGCTCCTGGTGCAGTATCCCAAGCGCCAGCAGGGCAATAAGATGTTCTCGGGCGATAGCTCGCACCTGCCCTTGAAGTTGAATACGGCCGGCGTCATCCCGCCGATCTTTGCGTCGTCGCTGCTGTTGTTGCCGGCATCGCTGGCCAATTTTGAGACCAAGAGTCTCGGCGCCGGCTGGGACTGGCTGAATACGGTGAACGCCTGGCTGGCCCGCGGCTCGCTGGTGCATGAGCTGCTTTATATGGCGCTCATCATCTTCTTTTGCTTCTTCTATACCGCCGTGGTGTTCAACACCAAGGAGACGGCCGAGAACCTGAAGAAGTACGGCGGCTTCATCCAGGGCATCCGTCCCGGCGAGCGCACTGCGCAGTATCTCGACTATGTGCTCTCGCGCATCACGGTTGCTGGCGCCATCTACATCGCGCTGGTCTGCGTGCTGCCGGAAATCCTTACGACCAATGTCGGCATCCCGATCTATCTGGGCGGCACGTCGCTGTTGATCGCCGTCAGCGTCACCATGGACACCATCGCCCAGATCCAGAGCCATCTCCTGGCGCACCAGTACGAAGGCTTGATCAAGAAATCCAAGCTGCGCGGCGGCGGCATCTCTCCCATCGGGAGAAAGCGATGATCCTGATCCTCCTCGGGCCGCCTGGCTCGGGCAAGGGCACGCAGGCCCGCACGCTGACGCAGGAGCGGGGGCTGGTTCAGCTGTCGACCGGCGACATGCTGCGCGCCGCCAAGGATGCGGGCACCGAGGTTGGGTTGCGAGTCAAGGACATCATGGCGCGCGGCCAGCTGGTGTCTGACGAGATCGTGAATGAGATTGTGGCCGAGCGCATCGATGCTCCCGATGTGCGCAAGGGCTTTATCCTCGACGGCTTTCCGCGCACTCTGGTGCAGGCGGCCGCCCTCGACAAGATGCTGGCTGATCGCCGCCGCAAGCTGGACGCCGTGATCGAGCTGCGCATCGATGACGCGGACGAGCTGGTAAGGCGCGTGTCGGGCCGCTACACCTGCGCCAAGTGCGGCGAAGGTTATCACGATACCGAGAAGAAGCCGCGCAAGTCCGGTGTTTGCGATAAGTGCGGATCGATCGACTTCAAGCGCCGCCCCGACGATACCGCCGAGGCGATGCGCACACGTCTTAAAGCGTACGCCAACGAGACCGCACCGCTGGTGGACTACTACGCCAAGAAGGGCGTGCTGAAGGTACTGGACGGGCTCGGCGAAATCGATGCTGTGAAAGCAGCGATCGCGCAAGTGCTGGCAAAGCTGGACTGATAGGCGGGGTCAGATGAGCGGCGCCGCCGCCAAACTGCCTCGTTTGAGTTGACGACGCCAGGTAACAGCGCTAGAAAGCGCGGTTTCATGACGTTGGTGGAATTGTCGGATCGCACCGGTGAACCCTTCATCCGGCAGCGGTACGATTTTATTTGGTTCGCAACGTCAAAGGGTTAGCCGCCGCGTCCAACGCGCCTGCGGCGGATTGAGGAGAGACGAAACGTGGCTCGTATTGCAGGTGTCAATATCCCGACCAACAAGCGCGTGATCATCGCGCTGACCTATATCCATGGCATCGGGCCGAAATTCGCTTCCGAGATCTGCACCAAGGTCGGCATTGAGCCCGCTAAGCGCGTCAACGAGCTGTCCGACGCCCAGGTGCTGCAGGTGCGCGAAGCCATCGACAAGGACTATGTGGTCGAAGGCGATCTGCGCCGCGAAGTAACCATGAACATCAAGCGCCTGATGGACCTCGGCTGCTACCGCGGCCTGCGCCATCGCCGCGGCCTGCCGGTGCGCGGCCAGCGGACCCACACCAACGCCCGCACCCGCAAGGGCCCGGCCAAGGCGATCGCCGGCAAGAAGAAGTAGCGGGGCGGCGGGCCGTCGGCCGCACCTAAGAAACGTTCGAACCTGCGCGCGACTTCGCGCGCGTCCAATACAATACGATCACCTCAGAGAGCATCATGGCCAAAGACGAACAGAAGCAGGGGCAGGCCAAGGTCCGCCGCCGCGAAAAGAAGAATATCACATCGGGCGTGGTCCATGTGAATGCATCGTTCAACAACACGATGATCACCATCAGCGATGCTCAAGGTAACACCATCTCCTGGTCGTCGTCGGGCACCGTTGGCTTCAAGGGTTCGCGCAAGTCGACCCCTTACGCCGCTCAGATGGCCGCCGAGGATGCCGGCAAGAAGGCCATGGAACACGGCATGAAAACCGTGGAAGTGGAAGTGACGGGACCGGGCTCGGGCCGCGAGTCCGCACTGCGCGCGCTGCAGGCCGTTGGCTTCCAGGTCACCACCATCCGCGACGTCACGCCGATCCCGCCCAACGGCTGCCGCCCGCGCAAGCGCCGGCGCGTCTGACGCCCGGCAATCTTCCCGCTGCGGACAGTTCACATACTGGGCTGTCTCTTCGAGCGATTTTTGACGTCTACGCCTCTGGTCGCCGGCCCTCCAGGCTGACCTCAATTCCCTAAGAGTGATGGCTCATGTCCCAAACGCAATTCCTGCAGAAGAACTGGCAAGACCTGATCAAGCCGAACAAGCTCCAGGTCAGCGGCGGCCGCGACGGTCACCGCGAGGCGACGTTGGTTGCCGAGCCGCTGGAGCGCGGGTTCGGTACCACGCTCGGCAACGCCCTGCGCCGCGTTCTGCTCTCCTCGCTGCAGGGAGCCGCCATCACGTCGGTGCATATCGACGGTGTGCTGCACGAGTTCTCCTCCATCCCCGGCGTGCTTGAGGATGTGACCAACATCGTTCTCAACATCAAGGAAATCGCCCTGAAGTCCCACTCCGAGGGCGTCAAGCGCATGGTCCTGCGCAAGGAAGGCCCGGGCGTCGCCAAGGCCGGCGACATCGAGGTCTCCTCGGACCTGGAAATTCTGAACCCCGAGCATGTGATCTGCACCCTCGACCAGGGCGCCTCGATCCGCATGGAGTTCACCACCAATATGGGCAAGGGCTACGTGCCCGCCGACCGCAACCGTCCCGACGACGCCCCGATCGGCCTGATCCCGATCGACAGCCTGTTCTCGCCGGTCAAGAAGGTCAGCTACCGCGTCGAGAACACGCGCGAAGGCCAGATCCTGGACTACGACAAGCTGACCATGTCGGTAGAAACCAACGGCGCCGTGCGCGCCGAGGACGCGGTGGCTTTGGCAGCCCGCATCCTGCAGGACCAGCTGGCGATCTTCGTCAACTTCGAAGAGCCGCAGAAGGCCGTCGTCTCCGAGCGCATTCCGGAGCTCGAATTCAACGCCGCCCTGCTCAAGAAGGTCGACGAGTTGGAACTCTCAGTCCGTTCGGCCAACTGCCTGAAGAACGACAACATCGTCTACATCGGCGACCTGATCCAGAAATCGGAGGCGGAAATGCTCCGTACTCCGAACTTCGGCCGCAAGTCGCTGAACGAAATCAAGGAAGTGCTGGCGTCCATGGGGTTGCACCTCGGCATGGAAGTCAACAATTGGCCGCCGGACAACATCGAAGAGCTGGCCAAACGCTTCGAGGATCATTACTAGAATCGGCTTTCGGCACTGGGCTTCAGGCACTGGTTCCAAAGCCTAAAGCCTAAAGCCCATTGCCTCAGGAGAGACTAACATGCGTCACGGCAAAGCCCATCGCCGCTTCAATCGCGATACCAGCCACCGCAAGGCGATGCTGGCCAATCTCACGCTCTCGCTGATCGAGCACGAGCAGATCGTGACGACGCTGCCGAAAGCCAAAGAGCTGCGCAGCGTCGCCGAGAAGCTGATCACCATGGCCAAGAAAGGCTCGTTGCATGCGCGCCGCTTGGTGACCGCTCGCCTCATGAACAACGAGGTGCTGGTCAAGAAGCTGTTCGAAACCATCGCCCCGCGTTACCACACCCGCATGGGCGGTTATACGCGCGTGCTGAAGGCCGGCTTCCGCGCCGGTGACAACGCCGCCGTCGCCGTCATCGAGCTGGTGGATCGCGACGTCGCCGCCAAGGGCAAGCTGGACAGGGCCAAGCACGAAGCGCGCAAGGGCGCCGCACCGGCCGCAGCGTAACGGCTGTTTTCGGCGTCAGCCAGATGCGTCAGGTTCGATTTGCGCTCCGCGTAACGCGTCGTAGCGGCGACCGCCGGTCGCCCCTAAGACGGCACGACTTGGTGGGCCAACGATCCTCGAATTTCCGTCAAGCTGATCCCGCTCACGCCCCGTCCTTGCGCGCGACCTCGGGCTCTTCCAGTGTGCGGATGAAGCAGATGGCGGCGAAGTAGATCGAGGCGGCGATCCAGACGGCGAACACGAGCGGTTCGCTCGACGACGGATGGTCCGGCTTGCCGGTCGTGAAGATCAGCCAGAAACTGGTGAAACACCACACCACGGTTGCCGCGATGGTGGCGGGACGGAAGCGCGCGACGCGCAACGGGTGCACATATTTCCACGGCACGAAGGTGAGAATGCCGCAAATCAGGATGATGATCAGGTTGGCCCATTGCGGCGTGCGCAGGATCTGCAGGTAGAGCACCACGATATTCCACACCGCCGGGAAGCCGGAGAAGTAATAGTCGGTGGTCTTCATGTTGTTGTTGGCGAAGCAATAGAGCGACGTCAGCGCAATGAAGCACGCCGCCGCGATGCCAAAGCCCTGCGGCACCATGGCGAAGAAGTAGACCATCAGTGCCGGGATGAAAGTGTAGGTGGTGTAGTCGACCACGTTGTCGAGCGTCGCCCCGTCGAAATTCGGCGTGAACTCGCGGACCTGGAAATGCCGCGCCAGGCTGCCGTCGATGCCGTCCACGAACAAGGCCAGCCCAAGCCACAGGAACGCGTTCTGCTGATAGCCCTGGATGGTGGCGAACAGGGCGAACAGCCCGAGCATGACGCCGGTGGCTGTAAAAGCATGCACGGCCCAAGCCGCAGCCACCCGGGTCTGATCACCAGTCACGCGAGGAATATCAATTTTCATGGCGCTGTGATGACACAAAAAATCAGGGCTGTCAGCCGTGAGGGACCACGAAGTCCCTGCGATTGTAGCCCTGCAGATAGAGCAGGCCGGTGAGGTCGGCATGCCGCAGAACCGCCTTGGCGACGCCCGCCAAAAGCGGCTTGCCGCGGTAGGCCACGCCGAGGCCAGCCAGCGCAACCATGGCGACATCGTTGGCGCCGTCGCCAACCGCCACGGCGTCAGCCGGCGAGACGCCCAGCGAACTTGCCATACGGACGAGATGATCGGCTTTTTCCTGCCGGCCCAAGATGGATCCCACGAGACCGCCGGTAAGCCGTCCGTGAGCAATACCGAGCCAGTTGCCATGCTGCTCATGAAATCCCAGCTTCGCCGCTACTGGGCCGGTAAAGAAACTGAACCCACCCGAGACCAGCGCGGTATGCGCGCCATGCGCTTTCATGGTCGCAACCAGCGTGGCGGCGCCGGGCAGTACTGTCAGCCGGTCGCGCAGCCGTTCCAGGCTCGCAACGGACATGCCCT
>JAYUAJ010000498.1:0-15974 GCA_043741375.1 Hyphomicrobiaceae bacterium
GGCGATGATGATCGCGGGCGATGCCGCCGCCGCCGACCCGGCTTGCGAAAAATCGCCGCTGCACGATCGCATGCAGGACTTTGCCCTGCGCGACCCTGCGGTGGCGGATGCGCCGTTGGTCATGCGCAACTACCGTGCGGCGGCAGAACTGGCTGGCTAGTTTGTCATTTTGGGAATATCCCCCTTGATTCGCATATCAATCAGCTGGCGAATTTGAAACGGGCAACACACGTTGTGTCAGTAGCTTTTGCAGTTGTCCGGTTTGCCGGAGCGAGTAGAGGGACTGGCTGGGCTCGGGCCACAATCCGCGCGCATCCGCGCCCCTCAAGGTCGCGCCGCACGCGCCCGACTAGGTTGCGATCCGTAGGTCTGGCGGCGGAACCAGCAAGCGATCCCGTCAGTAGGAAGCCAGATGGCATTCGGTTCTGTCGCCTGACGCTGTCCCAACAGCCATCGGCTCCACTGACCGGCAGCGGTTAACAACCAACCGGCATCGGGGATGGAACCGGCAGCCTTGCGGGAGGTTCTCCGGGCTGGGCGGATCGCCGGAAAGTATGATCCGTGAACGATCTTTACCTAAGCCGAGTGACGGAACGGCGGATAGTAGCGCTTCGGTATAGGGATGCTTCGGATCGGCTAACAGCCGCGCGGCATTTCCCATCTCAACCATGCGCCCAAGATACATCACGCCGATGCGGTCGGACATATGGTTGATAACCGCAAGGTCATGGGAAATGAACAGATAGGTGAGCCTGAGCTTGGCCTTCAAATCCATCAGCAGATTGAGGATTTGCGATTGGATCGAGAGGTCGAGGGCTGACACCGGTTCGTCGAGCACGATCAGTTTGGGCTCGGTGGCGATGGCGCGGGCGATACCGATGCGCTGGCGTTGGCCGCCGGAGAACTCATGCGGATAGCGGGTGGCAGCGGAGGTATCGAGCCCGACCAAGTCGAGCAACTCGCGCACTTTGACCGCGCGGGAGGCTCTATCACCAATGCGATGCACATCCAGCGGCTCGGCGATGATGGCGCCTGCGGTCATGCGCGGATCGAGCGAGGCGTAGGGGTCCTGGAAGACGATCTGCATGTCGCGGCGGCGCGCGCGCAAGGCACGCTCAGGGAGCGCCGTGATGTCCTCGCCATTGGCCAGCACGCGGCCTGAGGTCGGCGGGATCAGACGCAGCAGCATCCGGCCCAGGGTCGATTTTCCGGAGCCGGATTCCCCCACAAGCCCGAACGTTTCGCCGCGCCGGATGGTTAGCGACACGCCGTCAACCGCACGCACCACGCTGCGCCCATCGCGGGAGGGGTAGTGCTTCGAAACATTTTCGAGGGCGGCGATGTTTTCGGAGCTGCTCATGGCGCGGGGTTCCAGCAGGCGAGCCGGCGGCCATCCGTAGTTAGTTGATCCGTAGGCCGCTCTGTCTGGCAGCGCGCTTGCGAACGGGCGCAGCGGTCCGCAAAACTGCATCCGGCGCCACGTTTTCCCGGCGGCGGCACCGACCCGGGAATCGCTTCCAGCCGTTCGCCCTTCTGCTTGCGCGCGGGCGCGGCGGCCAGCAAAGCTGCTGTATAGGGGTGGCGCGGTTTGCCCAGCACAAGCGCTCGCGGGCCATATTCGACAATCCGACCGGCATACATGACGGCGACATCATGCGCGAGTTCGCCCACCACACCGAGGTCGTGGGTGATGAGCAGGATCGCCAGGCCGAAGTCGCGTTGCAGGCCGCCAAGCAGGTCGAGAATTTCGGCCTGGATGGTGACATCGAGCGCCGTCGTCGGCTCGTCGGCGATCAGCACGGCAGGACGGTTGACTAGGGCCATCGCGATCATCATGCGCTGGCGCAGACCGCCCGAGAGTTCGTGCGGGTACTGCTGATAGCGCCGTTCGCCAGCGCCGATGCCGACGGTCGCGAAGGTCTCCAGCACGCGCGCTTTGGCCGCTGCTCCGCTCAGCCCCCGATGCAGTGTCAGCGCCTCGGCGACCTGCGCGCCCACCCGGATCGTCGGGTTGAGGCTGGTCATCGGCTCCTGAAAAATCATGGTGATTTGATCGCCGCGCCGTTTGCGCATGTCACGTTCGGAGAGGCCAGTCAATTCTTGGCCGCCGAGCCGCACCGAACCGGACTCGATGCGCGCGGGTGGTGTAGGCAGCAAGCGCATGATCGCCTGCGCGGTCACGCTTTTGCCTGAGCCGGATTCGCCCACCAAGCCCAAAGTGCGGCCCATTCCAAGGGCAAAGCTTACATCCTCGATGATGCGGTTGTAGCCTGCTTCGGTTTGAAAACCGACCGTCAGTCCATCGACCGCAAGCGCTGCCTCAGATGCGGTCATCACTCGAAGACAGCGCGCGGGAAGTAGAACGAAACCACCCAGTTCGGCATGTCGACGATTTCGCTGATGCGCAGATCACCGCAGACGCTGCACAGCATGTAGGCGTCCACAGACGACATGCCGTGCTGCTTGGTGAGCAGATCGATCATGCCGGAGACGGCCGCTTTGGCGCCGGTCATCAAGTCGGGGCCGATACCAGTCGTGACCTCGTAACCCCGATAGTCGAGGTGGCGGGTGGCTGGACCAGGGGTGGTGAAGCGAGGGAAGGCGAGGTTTGCGCCCTTGATCACCTCGAATTTGCAGGCGAGCGAACACGGACTTTCAATTGCCGTACCGCACACTTCGCCATCGCCTTGCGAGGCATGGGTGTCGCCGACGGAGAACAGGCCGCCCGCGACTTCGACGGGCAGATACAGCTCCGTACCCGTCGTCATATCGCGGATGTCCATATTTCCGCCGACACGGCGTGGCGGCACGATGGAATGCGTGCCAGGCTCAGCGGGCGCGAGGCCGATAGTGCCGCAGAACGGTTTTAGCGGCACCCGTCCTCCGGGGCCGTAGGCGGCCGGCGACATAGACACGGTGTCGTATTTCCAGATGTGCAGCGCCGGGTCCTTGAATTGATCAGCCAGCAGACCAAAGCCGGGAATGTTGGCGGTCCAGCCCCAGCCCGATGGTTCGAATTCGAGGATGGTGACTTTCACGGCGTCGCCCGGCATCGCCCCATCGATGCAAACGGGACCGGCGACCGGATTGACCTTGCCGAAGTCAAGCTTGGTCAAATCAGACAGTGTCGATGCGGCTGTCAGCTGCCCGCCCGATGAGTCCAAAGGATGGAATTCGACGGTCTGGCCCGGCGCGGCCTTGACCACGGGCGCATTGGCGTTGTTCCAGCCGAAATGAGACTGGTGGCTGTGGATGGTGTGGTTGTGGGGCATGGCGCCTGGCTAGAAAAAAAGGGGCGAATGGCGAGTGGCGTGTCAGGAGGCAGTAGGCACCCTACGCCTAAGCCCTACTGCCCACCGCCTATTTCTTTACTGCGCATCTTTCGCGAAGATGTACTCGTAGTTCACCGGAATGTGGATCGGGTCGGTGTAGAGCGACGGATCGCCACCAAGCCGGGCCGAGTGATAGGTGAAGCGTTTTTCGTTGAAGATCGGCGCCCACGGAGCTTCTGTGACCAGCTCATCGAAGATCCCGCTCCAGGCTTTCATCCGCTCGGCGGTCTGCTCGGCCTTGCCCAGCGTATCGGCGGCGGTGGCACGCTTGTCGAGCGCCTCGTTGCAATATTTCGACCAGTTCCAGCCGCCCTCGGAGGCGCCGCCGCAACCGAGGATGCCATAGTAGAAGGTAGCCGGATCGGGGAAGTCCGCGATCCAGGCCATGCCGCCGGACCAGACCATGGGGGTCTTGCCGGCACCGGCCGCCGCGATCACCTCGGCCTGCGCCAATGACTTGATCTCGGCCTTGATGCCAATAGCGGCCAGATCCTGCTGGATGGCTTGGGCGATGCGCGGGTTGGGATCGACATTCATGACGTAGAGTTCTGTGGCGAAGCCCGCGCCCTGGCCAGCGTCGGCCATCAGCTTCTTGGCGGCCTCGACATCGTAGGCATAACCTTTCTGATCCTTATTGTAGCCCGGCATGGAGGGCGGCAGCGCTTGGTTGGCGGGCGCCGCGCGGCCGTTGATCAGCTTGACGATGCGGTCCTTGTTGATCGCCATGTTGACGGCCTGCCGGACTTTCACATTGTCGAACGGC
Source organism: Hyphomicrobiaceae bacterium (assembly GCA_043741375.1). Taxonomy (GTDB): domain Bacteria; phylum Pseudomonadota; class Alphaproteobacteria; order Rhizobiales; family Hyphomicrobiaceae; genus JANYHF01. The sequence continues at coordinate 4,096 of JAYUAJ010000498.1, forward strand.
GGCATCTTGACGTTCATGGTGACATAGCCCGTGTGCAGCTGATCGCCCACGGCCACCAGATCCTTGTTGGCGGGATCGGCCTGGATTTCTGCAAACTGGGCCGGTGGGATGCCGTCACCCACGATGTCGACTTCGCCTTTCTTCAAGCGCAGTACCGCGACCGTTGGGTCCTGGCCGAATTCGAAGCTGAGCTTGTCAACGTATGGAACGCCCGGGATGTAGAAATCCTTGTTTCGCTCCAGCGAGACATGCTGGCCAGGCACCCATTCGACGAACTTGAACGCCCCCGTCCCCACCGGCTTTTTTGCCCCAATCAGCGCCCGCCGCTTCAACCGCTTCCTTCGGAATCACGAAGCCGAAGTTGATGGCCATAAGGTGCAGAAAGGTGGCATCGGGGTGGTTCAGCGTAAAGACGACCGTATTTGCGTCCGGCGTCGTCAGCCCCGCCAGGTCTTTGGCTTTGCCGGCGATCATTTCGTCGGCGCCCTTGATGGCGCTGAAATAACTCGCGCCGGGGCATTGGGTCTTGGGATTGAGCGCGTGCTCGTAAGAGTACTTCACGTCAGCCGAGGTCATGACGCGGCCATTGTGGAACTTGACGCCCTGGCGCAGTTTGAACGTGTACATCGTTCCGTCGGAATTGACAGTGAAGGATTCGGCGAGGTCTGGGACCAGTTCGGTCGTTCCGGGCTTGTAGTCCATCAAGCCGTTGAACATGGCCTTGATGACGGACCAGTTCTGCCAGTCGTAACCGACTTGCGGGTCGAGTGTTGTCAGGTCGCTGGAAAAGGTGATTGTGGCGGCGCCGCCTTGCTTGGGCGCAGCGGCCTGGGCGGAGGCTCCGTCAGCCAGCAACAATGCTGCGGCGGCGATGGACAAAAATCTCATGGCGTTCTCCCTGTGTTGCACTGGCTTTAGCAGTGCTTATTAAGGCATATCAGTTTAGGCGAATGCGCTTGTCAATCAATGGCGCGATCAGGTCGGCCAAGAGGTTACCAAGGACGATGAAAAGGGCGGCGACGGTGGTGACGCCCATGATGATGGGAATATCCAACGACTGGATCGCCTGCCACGCCAACTGCCCAATGCCTGGCCAGCCAAAAACGGATTCGACGATCACAGCGCCAGACATGAAGAAACCGATGTCGATGCCAATCATGGCGATGATCGGCAAGATGGCGTTGCGCAGCCCGTGCTTTAGGACGACCTGCCAGCCGGGCACGCCCTTTGCGCGGGCGGTGCGGATATAATCCTGCCGCAGCACATCGACCATGGTTGAGCGCATCATACGCGAGTACCAGCCGCCGCCCGCGATGCCGAGGGTCAGCGCAGGCAACACCAAATGCCGGAAGCTGCCAATGCCGCTCATGGGAAACCACGAGAGCTTATAGGCAAACACATAGAGCAACAGCAGCCCGACTACGAATTGCGGCGCCGAGACGCCGACGAACGACGCCATCATGACGGCCTTGTCGGCGGTGCGCCCGCGCCGGGTAGCCGCATAGATGCCTGCGGGAATGCCAATTAGCAGTTCAGCGATGATAGCGCCCAATGTCAGCAGCAAAGTCGCCGGCAGCCGCGAAACAATCAGCGCCGTGACATCGGTCTTGCGAGCATAGGAGCGGCCAAGATCACCGCGCACGAAACGGCCGAGATAGCTGGCGTATTGCTCATAAACCGGCCGGTCGAGCCCGAGCTCGTGCCGGATGACCTGGCGTGTCTCGGGGGTCGAGTTGCGGCCAGCGATCATGGCGACAGGATCGGCGGGAATGAGAAAACTCAAGGCGAAGGTGACGAACGTCACGCCAAGCAAAATAAGCAGTGAGGCGCCAACGCGCTTGATCAGATAAATGAGCATTAGCTGCGTCCCCGCTGGGTGGGGTCGAGCGCATCGCGCAAGCCATCGCCCGCGAGGTTGAACGCTAGCGCAACCAACAGGATTGCAGCGCCCGGCACAAACACAAGCCAGGGCGCACTGAGAAAATAGCTTTGGCTCTCAAAGATCATCTTGCCCCAGGATGGCGTCGGGGGCTGCACGCCAACGCCCAGGAACGACAGCGAGGCTTCCAGCAGCACCGTCGTCGCAATGCCAAGCGTGCCATAGACCAGAATGGTCGGCACCAGATGCGGCAACAGATGTCGGCTGAGAATGCGCCAGCTGCTGGCGCCGATGGCCCGGGCGGCCTCGATGAAATCACGCTCGGCTAGCGCGCGCGTTTCGGCGTAAATCACGCGCGCAATTTGCACCCAATTCACAAGGGCGATGACGAGGGCGACAATGTAGAGGCTCGGTTTGAGGATCGCGGCCAAGGCGATTGCCAGCAACAGTGCGGGGAAGGCCATCATCAGATCCGTAAACCGCATGATAAGGGCGCTTAACAGGCCTTTTGTCGAGCCCGCCACAACGCCCAGTAGCGTCCCAATGACAACGGCAGCGCCATTGGCGAGCAGGCCAATGATGAGCGACGTTTGCGCCCCGTAGAGCAGGCGCGAAAGCTGGTCGCGGCCGTTGGTATCGGACCCAAGCCAGAAGCGCGCCGATGGGGGCAAAGGCGAGCCTTCAGGCGAGACGCCATCAAGGAATTGGAAATTCGGATCGTAGGGCGCCAACAACGGCGCCAACAATGCGGCCAATGAGACGGCGGCAATGATGATCGCTCCGGCAACCGCCGTGCGATCCTTGGCGAATAGTTTCCAGAAGGCGAGAATTTTGAGATCGCGGTTCGCCCGCTGTTGTTCACGCAATCCGGTCATGCAATCCGCGTTATCACAAAAAATGGGTTGACTCAATTTTTGGCTGGGTTCAGCTCGATGCGCCGTCAAGTTTGGAAACACCGCAGTGTGCAACTCATGACCAATGACAATTTATTCGTTCGGCACCTCGGATGCGACCGGACAAAAGTCAGCTCACGCACCAGTTGCGCCAGTTCGAGGCGCTGCATGTCATGAGAAAAAATCAAAGGAGAGGTTGCCTTGATTCCAGCCAATTTCGACTACCATCGGCCAAAGACATTACCCGAGGCCATGGCCTTGCTGGGACAGTATGGCGACGAAGCCAGAGCGGTTGCCGGCGGCCACAGTCTCATCCCGATGATGAAGCTCCGGCTCGCCCAACCTGCGCATCTCGTTGATTTGCGTGCGATTGCCGAGCTGAAGGGCATTAGTGTCGAAGGCGACTCGATCGTCATCGGCGCTACGACCACTCAGGCCGAACTCCTCGCCTCGCAGCAGCTCACCACGGCCCTGCCGATCCTGAGGGAAGCGGCGCTGCAGATCGCCGATCCGCAAATCCGCTATCTCGGCACCATCGGCGGCAATGTCGCCAACGGCGATCCGGGCAACGATATGCCCGCCGTGATGATGGCGCTGGATGCGAGTTTTCGTATTTCGGGCACGAGCGGACACCGCTCGGTCAAAGCGCGCGACTTTTATAAGAGCGCATTCGTTACGGCGTTGCAGCTGGGCGAGATCGTCACAGCGATCGAAATTCCGGCGCTGCCCAAGCATGGCTACGCCTACGAAAAGCTGAAGCGCAAGATCGGCGACTACGCTACCGCCGCAGCGGCTGTCGTCATGACGGTGTCGGGCGGCAAGGTGGCGAGCTGCGCCATCGCGTTGACCAATCTCGCGCCAACGCCGGTGTTCGCCGCACAGGCCTCCGCGGCCGTCGTCGGCACCAGCCTCGACCATGCGGCGATCACCGCTGCGGCCGGCGCCGCCGGCGCCTTGATGGCGCCTGCCGCAGACGGCCGCGGCACGGTGCAATTCCGCGCCAGCGTCGGCGGCATCATGCTTGGCCGGGCGCTGCAACGCGCTTTCCAGCGCGCGTCTGCATAACAAGAAATTTTAGGGAGAACGCTCAACATGGCCAAAACGGCTATCAAACTGAAAATCAACGGCGACGAGGTGGAAGCCCTCGTCGAACCGCGCACGTTGCTGGTGCATTTTCTGCGCGAACAGCAGATGCTGACCGGTACGCATATCGGTTGCGAGACCACGCACTGCGGCGTCTGCACCGTCGATATGGACGGCATGTCGGTGAAAAGCTGCACCGTGTTCGCAATTCAGGCGGACGGCGCGGACATCACCACCATCGAGGGCATGGCCAACGCCGACGGAACGCTAAGCGCACTGCAAGAGGGCTTCCGCCAGATGCACGGCCTGCAATGCGGCTTTTGCACGCCGGGCATGATCATGCGGGCGCATCGTCTGCTGAAGGAAAATCCGAACCCGACTGAAGCTGAAATCCGTATGGGCATTTCCGGCAACCTCTGCCGCTGCACGGGCTATCAGAACATCGTCAAAGCAATCCAGCATGCCGCTGCCACGCTCGGCGGACGCACTTATGTGGAGGCCGCAGAATGAACGACGGGACCCCAACACGCGAACAGCGCGAAGCCAAACTTGAAGGCATGGGCTGCAAGAGGAAGCGCGTGGAAGACGTGCGCTTCACGCAAGGCAAGGGCAATTATGTCGATGACATGAAGCTGCCCGGCATGCTGTTCGGCGATCTCGTGCGCTCGCCTTACGGCCATGCGCGCATAAAAAGCATCGACACGTCGAAGGCAATGAAAGTGCCGGGCGTGCTCGCCGTCATCACAGCCAAGGAACTGCATGGCGTCAACCTCGCCTGGATGCCGACGCTGGCGGGCGACGTGCAGATGGTGCTGGCCGACGGAAAAGTGCTGTTCCAGAACCAGGAAGTGGCGTTTGTGGTCGCGACCGACCGCTATGCCGCCGCCGATGGCGTCGAAGCCGTCGAGGTGGACTACGAGCCGCTGCCGGTCTGCGTCGACCCGTTCAAATCGATGGCGCCCGGCGCGCCCGAATTGCGCGAAGACCTCAAGGGCAAAATGACCGGCGCCCACGGCCCGCGCAAACACCACAACCACATTTTTGAATGGACGGTGGGTGACAAGGCTGCGACCGACACCGCCTTTAACAAAGCCGAAGTCACCATCAAGGAACTGATTTCGTACCAGCGCGTGCATCCCTCGCCGCTGGAAACCTGCCAGTGCATCGCCTCCATGGACAAGATCAGGGGGGAACTGACGGTCTGGGGCACCTTCCAGGCGCCGCATGTCATCCGCACGGTCGCATCGCTGATCTCGACCATTCCCGAGCACAAGATCCACGTCATCGCCCCCGATATCGGCGGCGGTTTTGGCAACAAGGTCGGCGCCTATCCCGGCTATATCTGCGCCATCGTCGCTTCCATCGTCACTGGCAAACCCGTAAAATGGGTTGAGGATCGGATGGAGAATCTGTCGTCCACGTCGTTTGCGCGCGACTATCATATGACGGCGGAGCTGGCGGCGACCAAGGACGGCAAGATCACGGGCCTGCGCGTCCACACGCTCGCCGACCATGGCGCATTCGACGCCTGCGCCGACCCATCAAAATGGCCGGCCGGCTTCTTCAACATCGTCACCGGCTCCTACGACATCCCTGCCGCGCATATTGCTGTCGATGGTGTGTACACGAACAAAGCGCCGGGCGGCGTCGCCTATCGCTGCTCGTTCCGCGTAACCGAAGCGGCCTATTGCATCGAGCGGGCGATGGACATCCTGGCTCAGAAGCTGAACATGGACCCGGCGGAATTGCGCCTGAAAAACTTCATCAAGCGCGAACAGTTCCCCTATCAGTCCGTTCTCGGCTGGGAATACGATTCTGGCGACTATCACACCGCCATGCACAAGGCGATGGACGCCATCGGCTACAAGCAGTTGCGCGCCGAGCAGGCGGCAAAGCGCGAGGCCTTCAAGCGCGGCGAAACCCGCGACCTGATGGGCATAGGCGTCTGCTTCTTCACCGAGATCGTCGGCGCTGGCCCGTCCAAGAATTGCGATATTCTCGGCCTCGCCATGTTCGACAGCTGCGAAATCCGTATCCATCCCACGGGTTCGGGCATTGTGCGCGTTGGTTCGAAATCGCAGGGCCAGGGCCACGAGACGACCTGGGCGCAGATCGTCGCCACCGAGATCGGCATTCCCGCCGAGAATCTGATGGTGGAAGAGGGCAACACCGACACCGCCCCCTATGGCCTTGGCACCTATGGGTCACGCTCGACACCGGTCGCCGGCGCCGCCATCGCCATGGCTGCGCGAAAAATCAAGGCCAAGGCGCAAATGATCGCGGCGCACATGCTCGAAGTCCACGAGGGCGACCTCGAATGGGATATCGATGGGTTCCGCGTGAAGGGCCTGCCGGAAAAATCGAAGAGCATGAAAGAACTGGTTTGGGCGGCCTACAATTCCCCGCCCCCAGGCATGGAGCCGGGCATGGAAGCGGTCTCCTACTATGACCCGCCGAACATGACCTATCCCTTCGGCGCCTACTTCTGCGTCATGGATATCGACGCGGACACCGGCGAGTACAAGGTGCGCAAATTCTATGCGCTCGATGATTGCGGCACGCGCATAAATCCGATGATCATCGAGGGCCAGGTGCATGGCGGCCTCACCGAGGCCTTCGGCATCGCCATGGGCCAGGAGCTGCGCTACGACGACAACGGCAACCTGCATGGCGGCTCGTTCATGGACTACTTCCTGCCGACCGCCGTCGAGACGCCGCATTGGACGACGGACCATACGGTCACGCCGTCGCCGCATCATCCCATCGGGGCCAAGGGCGTTGGCGAGAGCCCGAATGTGGGCGGCGTGCCGGCGTTCTCCAATGCCGTCAACGACGCCTTCAACTTCATGGGTGGCACGCACATCCAGATGCCGCACGACCATTGGCGCAACTGGGAAGCCGCGCAGGCTCGCGGGATGCATGGTTGACGGCCGAACCGGGTGGTAAGGATAGACTTGTGCACAGATCAACCCCTCATCCTGTCCTTCTCCCCACAGGAGAAGGGACGCTGGACTCAGCTGCTGCGATTCAGTCGTCCCCTCTCCCTTGGGGAGAGGGACAGGGTGAGGGGTTGAGCCGGATGCGATTGGTGCAGCAGGTTACATGCCGAAACCGATGACGCGCGACGAGATCGCCAAACGCCTAGCCGAAACCGGCTATATTCCCGATCGCGACATCGCCATGGCGCTATCGCTGATGGACATGCTCGGGCGCCCGCTGCTGCTGGAAGGCGAGGCGGGCGTCGGCAAGACGGAGGTGGCCAAGGCGCTGGCCGCCGTGCACGGCGCGAAATTGATCCGCCTGCAGTGTTACGAGGGGCTGGATCAATCGACCTCGATCTACGAATGGAATTACCAGCGGCAATTGCTGGCCATCCAATCAAAGCAGGCTCAGGGGGAGAACGCCGAGGACGCCGTCTTCTCAGAAAAATATCTGCTCGAACGGCCGCTGCTCGCCGCCATCCGGCAAAAGACGCCGCCCGTGTTGCTGATCGACGAGGTCGACCGCGCCGATGAGGAGTTCGAAGCCTTCCTGCTCGAACTCCTGTCCGACTTCCAGATCACCATTCCCGAACTCGGCACCATCAAGGCCACCTCCATTCCCCGCGTGGTGCTGACGTCCAACGGCACACGCGAACTCTCCGACGCGCTGCGCCGCCGCTGTCTTTATCACTATGTCGATTTCCCCAACGCCGGCCGCGAGGCGCGCATCATCATCGCAAGGTTGCCCGCGATAAGCGCCGACCTAGCGTTGCAGATCGCCAATATGGTGGAAAAAATTCGCAAGGAAGAGTTGCGAAAAATCCCAGGCGTCGCCGAGACGCTGGATTGGGCCGCCTCGCTGGCGGGGCTCGGCGTCAAGAACCTGCAAGACAATCCCGAGGCCGTCTATGACACGCTGATGTGCCTGCTCAAGACCAACGAGGACCGTTCGCGCATCACGCGCGAGGTGGCTGCCCGGCTGCTGGGGAAGGTGCAGGCGGGGTCAGACCCATGACGAGATGTCGCCCGGCCGGACACCCGTGCCACGGGTCTGACCCCGTTGCCGGAACCGCGCTACTCGAACGGACGACCGCATTTGCAAAAATCTTGCGCGACAATGCCTTCGCGGTCGGATTGAAGGAAACAACCGACGCCGCGCGGCTGCTGTCCACCGACCTCGCCGCGCGCCCATCGTCCTTGCGCCCCGCATTGAAGGCGCTGTTTTGCGCCCGCGCCTCGGACTGGCGAAAGTTCGACGAGATCTTCAACGCCCATTGGCTGGGCTGGGGCATCAAGGGAGCCGTGCGCACGCGCTCTGACGCCGCCACTGTCAGCCCAAGAACGATACATGACTTGCAGACCGGCGGCCCGCCCGCGCAAGGCGGCCCCGGCCTCGGCGAACCCGTGCCGGGCAGTGGCAAGGATTCGCCCGACTCCACCAGTACCGGCCAGATGGAAGGCGCCAGCCGCGTCGAAAACCTGTCGCATACAGATTTCCGCAAGATCGCTGACCCGGAGGAACTGGCCAGGGCCCATACGCTCGCCGAACGCCTCGCCAAGGCCATGCGCGCCCGCCTCACGCGCCGCGAACGCGCCCGCCGAAAAGGCCGCGCGATTGATTTGCGCAGAACGATACGACGCAACATCGCCCATGGCGGCGTGCTTATCGATCTCATGCACAAGACGCCCAAACCCAAGCCGCTCCGCCTAGTCGTGTTGCTCGATGCTTCAGGCTCTATGAGCCTCTACACATCAATCTTTGTACGGTTCATCCACGGAGTCCTCGGACATTTCCATGAGGCTGAAGCCTTCCTGTTCCACACCCATCTTGCCCACGTCACCCCCGCCATGCGCGAACGCAGCGGCGCCCGCGCGCTGGAGCGCCTATCGCTCCTGGCGGCCGGCGCAGGCGGCGGCACGAAGATTGGCGACAGCCTCGCCACCTTCAACCGCTGGCACGCCAAGCGCGTCATTCATTCGCGCACCTGCGTCATGATCATCTCGGACGGCTACGATACCGGCGCGCCCGGCAGGCTCGGCGAGGAGATGCGCGCGCTCGCAAAACGCTGCCGCCGTATCGTCTGGCTTAACCCGATGCTCGGCTGGGAGGGGTACGAAGCCTCCGCCCGTGGTATGAAGGAAGCGCTGGAGCACCTGGACTTGTTCGCACCCGCCCACACGCTCGACAGCCTGGCGCAACTCGAACCCTATCTGGCCCGGCTATGAACAGACCATCCGACGTCATCGAAACCGTGTCAGCCCTGCGCGCCAAGGGCGAGCCGTTCGCCATCGCGACTGTCGTGCGCACCATTTCGCTCACCGCCGCTAAGGCCGGAGCCAAGGCGACGATCCTAGCGGATGGCACAATTTCGTCAGGCTGGATCGGCGGCGGCTGCGCCCGGGCCGCCGTGCTGCGCGCCGCAATGGAGGCAATCGCCGACGGCAAGCCGCGGCTGATTTCTGTCGCGCCGATTGATCTGCTCAAAGATCTTGGCGTCGAACCGGGCGAGGCTCGGGACGGGGTCGAATTCGCCAAGAATTCCTGCCCGAGCCAAGGCACGATGGATGTGTTCATCGAGCCGATCATTCCAGCGCCAGAATTGCTGATCTGCGGCGCCAGCCCTGTCGCTCTCGCCCTCGCCGATCTCGGCCGGCGCATGGGCTTCAAGATCGCGGTCAGCGCTGCGCCCGAAGACATCGCGAAGTTCTCCGGCCTTGCGGACGCTTCGCACTCCGGCTTTGACTTTGGCGCATTGAAGCCTGCCGACCGCTATACGATGGTGGCCACCCAGGGCCGCGGGGACGAAGCGGCATTGATCGCTGCGCTAGCGGTTCCGGCGCACTACATAGGATTCGTGGGTTCGAGAAAAAAGGCTGAGGCCTTGAGGGCGGCGCTGACCAAAAAGGGGATTGCGGCAGGTCGGCTTAGCCAGTTGCGCTCGCCCGCGGGCCTCGATATCGGCGCCGTCACGCCCGACGAGATCGCCCTGTCGATCCTTGGAGAAATCATTGCGTGCCGCCGCACAGGCCATCGGGGCACCAGCTCCAGCCCTTAGAAGCCAAGCCGCGCCGGTGCAAAGCCGTCCCGCCGCCACCATCTCTCTGTTTGCAACGAGCGCATTCAGCACGTCTTCTTCCGCCGACCGAACAACAGCAGTATAAAAATCATCCATGCGGCCTCACGGAACCGCGACGACGTTTGGGAAAAAATTGCGAAAAATTGGCACGCCGTGATTGATAAAAGTGCGAACACCTATGTGATTGAAAATTGCCACTTGATCTGGCTTAGCGGCGCTCGCACTTAGGGCATTGAGCGGGATGGCAGGCTTGGCAGCGCGCCTTGCCGCAACTGGCGCAGGTCTGCGCGCTGGCGCTCGTCAGATGCAGGCTGTCATCGCACACTAGGCGCACCGCATCGAGCCCGAGCCCGACCTCGTCCAGCGGGGTCTCCATCTGGCGCACCGCCGGGTGCCAATCCATTGCTACAGTACGCTCGCCTTTGCGCCGTTTGATTACAATGCTGTGGCGCTGCACTGGCGCAAGCAGCACGAGCGACTGAACACACTCTGCTTCCACTTGAAGCGCATACTTGTGCCGGAGATCCTCGATTTTGGCGGCGTATTCACGTTTGATCGCGTCAGCCTTGAGCATCTCGCGCTGAGTTTCAGCGGCCGCTTTTTCACTTGATGAGGCGCGAAGCTTGCTAACTTTGGCGATCGCCGCTTGACGCAAGTCATTGTGATAGGCAAAGACGCGCGCTCGGTCACGATCAAGCCGCCGCTGCATCGAGCGCAGAAAGGTGGCGAGTTCATCGTGGACTCGGCGTTCGAGCAAGGCAGGTATCCGCGTGGCGAGCTGTTCAGCACTGAGCATATCCTGCCCGGCCATGGCGAGATTTTCGGACTCTGGCGCCAACCACACGGAAGTCTCCGTGGCGTGTCTCACGAGCCGTAAGACCAAATCATCGCGCAAGACCGCGCCAGTTCCCAGATTGAACCCAAGCCAAACTAGGCCATCGCGCTTTTCGTCGGAAAGGGCAGCGTAGCGGAACGCAAGCAGCAAGACCTGTGTCCACGTCTCGGTCTGGCCGCCGTACCGCCAAACCGCATTTGGCAGCTCGAGCGCGCGCTCGATCAGACGCTCCGGCGATCCTGGCGGCGCAATTGGGTGGCGCGGCAGCTGACGCTGCGCCGAGCGTCCGCGGTCCCCAAGCAGGTTTGCGAACCGTTCCAGCCAATCGCTATCGAGGCCAACCCGCTGGGTTCCGGGCGTGGCCGCAGATCCGAACTCGAGCCGCACCAGCTCTTCCCGCCAGCCGAATTTCGAGCGCAATGGTTCGGGCGCCAGCACATCGAGACGATCTGGCCCGGACGCCTCAACGATGGCCCCTTCAGCGTCCAACAGGTCGGAAACGAACGCGCGCAAAGCGGACATAGTGGCTCCGGATGTTTGGTGTTGCGGCCGCGCTAAAGCGCTATCTCAGGCAGTATCGAAATCTTCGCCAAACAGTGTCTCGTCCAGCGCCTTGGCGCCGTCATGTTGCTGCCGCGCCGCCGTGAGAGTTTGCGCCAGCCTCTCAAAGGCGCTGGCGCGATCGCTGTCTGTTTCGGCCAGCCACGCATCGAGGACGAGGTCAGGAAACTCGCGATCTTCCTCCATCCCGCCAAGGATGGCGCCGACCTCGCCAACGACCATTTCGAACATGGCGATCTTTTCATCGAGCAGCACCAGAACCTGCTCTTCAAGGGTTCCGCGCGTCACCAGATTGAATACGAACACCTCGCGCGCCTGGCCGATGCGGTCGATACGCCCAATGCGTTGCTCGATGGCCATCGGATTCCAGGGCACGTCAAAGTTGATCAACGTGTTGGAAAACTGGATGTTGCGGCCCTCGCCACCGGACTGGGTGCACAACAAAACGTCGGCCGCGCCGCGAAAGGCTTCGATTGCGGCATCCTTCTCCGGGCCGCCCATACTGCCGTCAAAGCGCGCAAAGCCAATGCCAGCGGCCTCAAGCAGGTCGCTCAGATGCTCAAGTGTCTC
>JAYUAJ010000499.1:0-3055 GCA_043741375.1 Hyphomicrobiaceae bacterium
GGATTACGGGCGCTCGCTGGCGGATATCCAGAAAGTGCTGACGCTGGAGCCGCGCCATTTCGGCGCCATCTCCGGACTCGGACTGATCAGCATGGTCAAGGGCGACAAGAGCGCGGCGCGCGACGCCTATCGCAAAGTACTGGAGATCGACCCGAATAATCCGAGCGCCAAGGCGTCGGTGGAACAGCTGGACAAGGAGCTGCAGGGGAACCCGATTTAGGATTTCAAGCTCCGTCCTAGTGTGACCAGGGCCAGAGCTAGGACCTGCCCCTCACCGACCGCGTGGCTCTTGCCGCCGAAGAGGGCGGCTGCGAGACGCGGTCTCCTCTCCCCGTAAGTACGGGGAGAGGTAAAAATGTGCCTCATATCAACAGCTTGCTCAACTTAAATTGGTACCAGCCCCTTCTCCCCGTTCTTCACGGGGAGAAGGTCGGGATGAGGGGCGGACGCTTGCTCCGGCCCCGGCAACAGCCATCACGCCGCCTTGCCACCGGCGCCGAACTGCGGCAGGGAACGCGGCTCGTGCAGCGCCGTATCAGCGCGCGCTCCGGGGGCCTCATGCCGCAACGATTGACGAGCGCTTACAACGACCTGTTAGCCGCCGGAACGATCGCGCCCGAGCCGTCGCAGGCGGCGGCGATCGCGGCGCTACAGGGGCTTGCGGACGGGCTTGAGGCCAGCCAGCGGCCGAGCCTTGTCAGCTTTTGGACCCGGCGTGAGGCCCCGCGCGGCATCTATCTCTGCGGCCCGGTCGGGCGTGGAAAAACCATGCTGATGGATCTGTTCTTCCGCTCGGTGGCAATCAAGAACAAGCGCCGGCTGCATTTCGACGCTTTCATGAGCGAGACGCATGCCTCCATCGAGACGGCCCGCGAGGAGAGCGAAGGCGATCCGATTCCACTCGCGGCGCGCGCGCTCGCCGAGACGGGCTCGCTGCTGTGCATCGACGAATTCCAGGTCAACGACATCGCCGACGCCATGATCATCGGCCGGCTTTACGAGCAGCTGCTGGCCATCGGGGTGACGCTGGTCGCCACCTCGAACACGCCGCCAGCCAATCTGTACCCGGACGGCATCAACCGGCCGCTGTTCCTGCCGTTCGTCGCCCTGCTTGAACAGAACGTCGACGTGGTCCTGCTCGCTGGCCGGCGCGACTATCGGATGAGCAAGCTGGCGGGCCGTCCGCTGTATTTCACGCCAGCCGGGGCAGCCGCGCATGCCGCCCTGGAAGCCTCCTGGGCCTTGCTGACGAACGGCGCAGCCGGCGTCCCGCGCACGCTCGACATCCACGGCCACAAGCTGACAATCGCGCGCGCGGCCGAGGGCACGGCGTGGATGAGCTTCGATGCGCTGTGCGGACAGCCGCTGGGCGCCGCCGACTACCGGGCGCTCGCCCTCGCGTTCCACACCCTGATCCTGGAGGACATTCCCATCCTCTCCCCCGACCGGCGTAACGAGGCGCGGCGGCTGATCCTGCTCATCGACGTGCTCTACGACGAGCGCCGCAACCTGATCGCCTCTGCCGCAGCCGAGCCGGACGCGCTTTATCCCCACGGCGACGGCAGCGAGGCCTTTGGCCGCACGGCGTCGCGCTTGGTGGAAATGCGCTCAGCTGACTATCTGGACGCTGCTTCCGAACCCAATCCGCAACACTAAGGGAGGTCCCGATGACCGCCGAACAGCAAAAGGCATTCCCGGTGTCGTGGGATCAGTTCCACCGCGACGCGCGCGCGCTGGCCTGGCGCCTCGCGGAGAAGGGGCCGTTCGAGGCCATCGTCTGCATCACGCGCGGCGGGCTGGTGCCGGCGGCCATCGTCTCGCGCGAGCTTGGCGTGCGGCACATCGAGACGGTGTGCGTGGCCAGCTACGACCACAAGGAGCAGGGCGCCCTCACCGTCATCAAGGAAATCGGGCCGACCATCCGCGCCATCGGCGGTGGCACGGGCAAGGGCGTGTTGGTGATCGACGACCTGACCGACACCGGCAAGACCGCGAAGGTGATCCGCGAGATGCTGCCCCAGGCGCATTTCGCGACAGTGTACGCCAAGCCCGCAGGCGTGCCGACCATCGATACGTTCATCACGGAAGTGTCGCAGGACACGTGGATTTATTTTCCGTGGGACATGGGGCTGAGCTACCAGGCGCCGATTGCTAAGGGGGATTGAGTGCGGGGAAGAGGCGTCCGCCAGCCTAGGCGCTCTACTTCACGAGCTTATCCTTCGCCCCCTTGACCTTAGCCGGCCTGACCACCGGGCGCGGCTCGGCTTGAGCGACCGGCGTGGCCAACGTGGTCACATTTATTCCGGCCAGCTTCCATTCGCCCTGAGAGGGCTCGAACAGCATCTCGAACTGGTAAGGTCTTGCGCGCGCCGGCAGCACGCCGATCATATGCAGCATGCCGTTCGGCAGGACGGCGGGCGGCTCAGTCAGGTTGGGCGTCAGGATCGCCGCCGCCGTCAGATCGAGCCGCGCCGCATAGAGGCCGGCGAAGGATTGACCCAGCTGATCGGGGTTGAGCCTGCTTTGCAAAAACGGACTGCTGAGCGCATGCAGTACCGTGAAGTTGTTGGTCCGCATCGCCTGGTCGAGCGCGACGATGTAGACCCGGACCAGCGCCAGCATAGTCTCTGGCGGCGGCAAGGCGGCGGTCTGCTGTACGGGCGCGGGTTGCGCCTGGACGGCGGGCGGGATGGCCGTCTCGGCCTGCGCGGCTGGCTGAGCCGGCGCAGACCCTGTCTGATCGACGTCGGCCGCCTCGGCGCTGACGGCGGGCTGATCCGGCGCCGGTTGCCCGCCCCAGGTATCGGGGGCGTGCACCACGACGATCAGCGTCAAGGCTGAGAGGATGGCGGACGCCGCCAGCAGCAGCCCGGTTTTCACGTGTCGCATTACCATGCCGCCGTCACTCCCACGCGCGCGCCCACCTTGGAGTCGCCGCCAAAGCCCATGCCCGCGCCGGCGTTGAACACAAGCCCGTCGCCGAGCTTGAGCGCCGACTGCAGAGCGAACGCCTGCTTGCCGTCGTAGAAGCCAAGGTTCGCCGCGAGTGCGAAGT
>JAYUAJ010000500.1:0-7156 GCA_043741375.1 Hyphomicrobiaceae bacterium
CCGGCGGCGTGAACCTTCTGGTTGGGAACGATCTCGCCGATGGCCTCGATCGCCGCTTCGATCCCGGACTGCCGATAGTCCTCCAAAGACAGATCCCGATCCTGCGGCTCCGGATTCTTCCAGGAAATCATGAACACCGTGAAACCTTGATCGACCAGATGGCGCACAAGTGAGTTCGCGGGCGACAGATCGAGAATGTAATATTTCATGATCCAAGCCGGAACGATCAGCACCGGCTCGGGCCGCACCATGTCCGTTGTTGGGGTATACTGAATGAGTTCGATCAGGCGGTTTCGATAGACAACCTTACCCTTGGTGACAGCCACGTCGACACCGGGTCTGAAGCGGTTGACGTCTGGCTGCGGTTTGCCGCTGAACAAGCGGTCGACATCCTCGAGAAAGTTGCGCTGGCCTTTCAAGAGATTTGCGCCCGCCGTCTCGAGCGTTCGCGCAAGCACTTCGGGGTTGGTCAGCAGAAAGTTCGATGGCGAAACCATATCCAGCATCTGCCGCGACCCGAACTGCACCATCCGCTCATGCTGATGCGTGACGCCGCGCACGTCGGTGGTCGCGTTGTGCCACCATTGCTGCTGGAGAAGAAAATTCTGATAGATAAAGTTGAAGGGGAATTGTTGCCACTGTTGGCCGGCGAACCGCTTGTCCTGCGGCAAAGGTTCGATACAGGGCGATCCTCCATTGACAGCAAGGCAACATCCGACGGTGTAGTGCTGGAATCGGTAGGACTTTCGAGCGGCCTTGGTCCAGAGTTGCATGAGTTTACCCGGCGAAAAGGCCAGATGCATGGCCCAATCAAAATAGGCGCCCGCCATGGACATGGGCGACAGGCCGAAGGTGGCGCGCGCCACTGTGGCGTGCAAGGACCGATCGATGACCTCGGTGAGGGCCGTGGCGGAAAAGGGATCTCGTTCGAAAAGGGTGGTCGCAGGCTCGTTGATTGCGAGCGAAGGCTCTCTGGTAGGCTCGTCTCGCGTCACCCTTGGCGCGCCGCCGGCGGGTTCGCGGGCAAGGCTTTGGGTTGTCGGAACGCGAGCGATGCTCGGCTCCTGCGCGCGAATAGCATCCATCTCAATGGGGCTCCTGCTTCAGGTGATCCAGCGGATCTGCGGCTCTCTCCGCCGTACGGTTGCGGGCGTCTCCGCCGGATGTCCGACAATGATGGGAGCGACAGGAATGCACCCCGGCGCGAGCCCAAGCATGTCCCTCCCCTCTTGCGTTCCTATCCATTCTTCGGCGATGCCCACCCAGCACGTGCCGAGCCCCTCAGCGCAAGCCGCGAGCATGAAATTTTCGGCCGCAAGCGAGCAATCCTCAATGGCCCAGGCCGTCAGACAGTCGGTCGATATGACGACCAGAGCCGGCGCATGGTGAAAGATCTGGAAGTCTGGATCGGCAAGCTGCTTGGCCAGCCGGCTTGGCATGCCCTTACCTGCGCGGTCCCGCATGTAGACCTTGACGCTGGCTGAGATCGCTTCGATCAGGTCCTGCTTCTCCACGATCGTAAACACCCACGGCTGTTCGTTGGTCGCGCTAGGCGCCCAGATGGCGGCCTCGATCAGCCGCCGCAAAGCGGCCTCCGAAACGCCTTCCGCTGTGTAACTGCGAACGGCCCTGCGCTGCCGAATGGCATCCATCAGTTCCATGGCGATTCGTCCTTTTTCGGCGACTGCAATCGGCGAGAATGCTGCAACGCCCAGACGGCGATGGAATTGATCTTGGTCAATTCGGAGTGGATTCGCAGGTGAGCTGCCTCTGGCCGAACAAATCAAGATCAGAAGACTGATCTTCATCAATGCGCCACCGCGGTAGGCTCCGGAACATCCCACCATCCGATCTGCATTGATGCGTGATATTCCCTTGCCGCCCTATCGGACAGTTGAGGACCGAGTGTGGTTTCCCGACCTGGGACGCGACAGCCGCGTAAGAAGACAACAGTGAGGCCATCGTGGCAGACATGCAGCGCCTTCGAGACCGTCTCGTCCGCGATCAGATCAAAGGCCGCGGGATCAGCGACTCGCTTGTCTTGGCGGCGATGTCGAAGGTTCGTCGCGAGCTATTCGTGCCGGCATACCTTCAAAATGAAGCCTACGGAGATTGGCCGTTGCCCATCGGGGCCGGCCAGGCCATTTCACAGCCCTACATCGTCGCTTTCATGATCGAGGCGCTGGCGTTGCATGGCGGCGAAAAGGTCCTCGAGATCGGCGCCGGCTCAGGCTATGCGGCTGCCGTCCTCGCTGAAATAGCCGGTGAGGTCTTCGCCATCGAGCGCATCGAAGAGCTCGCCAAGCTTGCAAAGGCTAACCTCGCCGCCGCCGGATGCCGAAATGTCCGCGTCCGGCATGCCGACGGCAGCGAAGGATGGCGTGAGGAGGCGCCATTCGATGCGATTCTCGTGTCGGCCGGCGCCCCAGACGTTCCCAAATCGCTCCAGAACCAATTGTCAGAAAACGGCGGTCTGGTCATCCCCATCGGCAATGGCCAAACGAACCAGGAACTGGTTCGGCTGACACGGATCGATGACGGAAAATTCCAACGCGAAACGCTGACGCAGGTCCGATTCGTGCCGCTGATCCGGCATCGGGGGTGACGCCATGCGGGCACGATTAAGCAGCAAACTCCTTGGCTACACCGTTTTCGCTGTATTCGCCGGACTGACGCCGCTGATGCCGTCAAGCGGCGATCCGCTCCCTGGGCCAGAACCATCAGCCGATCAAGGCCTGCTGCTGGCCCAGCGTGCGTGCCAGGGCTGTCATGTCATCTCCGACGCCGAACAGTCGCCAACGCCCGCGGGCATTCCGACGTTTCGCCGCATCGCGAACCGGCCCGATCAAACCGCTGATCGCATCACGCGTATACTGATCAAACCGCATCGGCCGATGCCCGACATGCACCTGACGAGAGACGAGATCCTCGACATCATCGCCTATCTCGATAAGCTTCGGACCGATGGGGCGCTGTCTCCGCTATTGCCGCCTGGCAAGTTTGACTACAAGCCGATCACTCCCGAACCTTCTTAGCAATCCGTGCGTCCTGTTCGCAAATTCGCAAAGCCTATAGCCAATTGGAATTCGCATGAGCCGCCTTCATACGCACACTGAAACCCATCGCTCTGAACGCATTGGCTGGCTGCGCGCCGCGGTGCTTGGCGCCAACGACGGCATAATCTCCACCGCCAGCCTCATCACGGGCGTCGCAGCGGCGGCGGTCAAGCCCAGCGACGTCCTCTTGACCGGTGTCGCCGGACTGGTCGCCGGAGCAATGTCGATGGCCGCTGGCGAATATGTTTCGGTGAGTTCGCAGTCCGACACCGAGCAGGCCGATCTTGCCCGCGAGCGCAAGGAACTCGGCTCAAACGTGGACTTTGAGCGCGAGGAGCTGGCGCAGATTTATGTCGGTCGCGGGGTCGATCACGATCTCGCCGTCAAGGTCGCCGACCAACTCATGGCGAAGGATGCGCTCGGCGCGCACGCAAGAGACGAGCTTGGCATTTCCGAATTGACCACCGCCCGCCCCGTGCAAGCAGCGCTGACCTCGGCGGCGACGTTCTCGGTAGGAGCTGCTATGCCGCTTCTCATGGTGCTGGTGGCTCCACAGCAGCAGTTGATCGCCGTCGTTTCGGTGGCGTCGTTGGCCTTCCTCGCGCTGCTCGGAGCTGTGGGGGCGCAGGCTGGCGGGGCTGGCATCGTCAAAGCGACGGTGCGCGTGACGTTCTGGGGCGCCATGGCGATGGCCATCACGGCTGGCATCGGCCGGCTGTTCGGCGCGGTGCTGTAATCCTCAAGGCCTATGAACCGGACGCCGCATACTCAGGCATCGGCCACCGAGACGACCTTGAACGTTCGCATGACGTCATCGTGTTCCTTGATGGAGACATAGTCGCCGATGCGGAAAGCGTGGTCGCCAAAACGATAGCCGGTCTCGTCGTCGCTCTCGTCGCCGAGGATGTCGTAGTGGAATGCCCAGCTGCCGCCCGGCTTGCGGATCAGGTGGCCGTGCTCGAACTCGCCATCCCAGAAGCGGACGACCTTGCAGTTCTGCCGCTCGGTGCGCCAGCGCGCAACGACGATATGGCCGGAGGCGTCGAGGGGCGCCTGGAAGTCGTAGCCGCGCCGCTGGTTGCCATCTGGAAAGTCACGATCCCGCGCTTGTTCAAGCCGGATCTTCTTGAGAGGCAAGGCGCCGACATTGGTTTTTGTCATAATACGCCCCTTCGCCTAGTGAGACATCAGGACCGGAAGTGTTGTCTGTTCGAGGATGCCGCGGGTGGCGCCGCCAAAGACAATTTCGCGCAAGCGCCAATGACCATAGCCGCCCATCACGATGAGATCGCAGGCATGCTCTTTCGCCTGTGCGAGCAGGACGCCAGCGACTTCGTTGCGAGACGCCGTGACCGTGTCGACCTTGCAGCGCACACCCTGACGGGCGAGGGCGGCTTCGATGCCGGCCGTGGGGGCCACATCATCGGCGAGGCTGCCCCAGAGCGCGCCGGTCGCTTGGCCAGCGGCAAGAATACGCACGCTCTTGGCGGCTTCCAGAAACGGCATGGCGTCAAAGACAGCCCGGGCCGACTCTCGGCTTCCGTTCCACCCTATGAGCACGCGTGTTCCTATGGTTGACGGTTCGGCTTTGGTTGGAACCACCAGCACCGGGCGGCCAAGCCCGAGCATCACTTCTTCCGTGGCGCCGATGCCATCGATCAGGTTGATTGTCTTGTCGGGCTGGCCGAGCACCACCAGGTCCGCGGTATGGCCGTGCCTCATGACGACCATGGCTGCGGTCTCAAGATGCGCCTCGACGCTCCGCTGCTCGTATGAAACGCCCGCGCTTGCGATGGTCTTTTCGAAGGTCTCAGCGATACGCTTGGCCGCCGCCTGATTGGCCTGGCGTTGCGCCTCGATCAGTTCGCCGACAACTTCGGGAGGCACGGCAGCCGAGATGAAGGCGTCCGGAATGACGTGCAAACCAATCAGATGCGCGGAAAAGGTCTTTGCAACCGCAATCGCCGTTTTGGTTATGGCTTCGGCGTGTTTCTCGGTATCGAGATGCACAAGGATAGTTTTGATTGACATTGTCACCTCCCAGAAGCCACCGAAATGACGGCCTAGTTCGAACTTGTCTTATATTGATGGTGTTCGCTTTGACGTGAATCAAGCTGACTTCGAACTCTTAGTCAGACTGCATACAAAAAAAGGCCCGGCTCATCGCCGGGCTCCACTCCTGTTCCAGTTTTGCCTAGGCGGCCTTCTTGATCTCGATCTGCTTGGACTGCTTTTGCACTTCGGCCGGTTTGGGCAGGCTCACGGTCAAGACGCCATCCTTGAATTTGGCGTCGACCTTCGCCGGGTCGATCTCATAAGGCACCGTCATGGTGCGCTGGAAGGATCCGTATGACCGCTCGACGCGGTGATACATCGGCTCCTTCTCACCGGATTTGGTTTCCTTCTCGGTGCGCTTCTCGCCCTTGATGGTCAGCACATCGCCGGTCAGCGTCACGGAGAGGTCCTTCTGCTCGACGCCGGGTAGCTCGGCGGTGATGCGCAGTTCCTTATCGGTTTCGCTGACATCGATGCTCGGGGTCAGTACGCCGTTGCCGCCGAATTTTGTAACCGGCCAGGCCGTAGTGAGATCCTCGAAGATATCATCCATCTGTCGCCGCATGCCGGCAAAGGGGTCGCGCAAGTCCTTGTTTTGACCCCAAAGTGACGGAAGCCAAGATTCGCTTTTCATGGGATAACTCCTATGTTGGAAAAAGAACGTGTCAGGCACATCAGCACGGGCTCGCGCGAAACGCATTGACGGCGATCAAAGGTCGCGATCGCCGGCGGCCACATCCTCCAACGCTTCGGCTTCAAGAATGCGGATGTAACCGGGATGGCGAGAGATGATCCTGGCGTTGGCGAGCTTGGTGAGAGTCCGGCTGACCGTCTCTGTCGTCAGCCCCAGGAAATCGGCGATGTCGCATCGTGTCATGGGCAGTTCGATGCGGTCGGACGGACGTAGGGCGCGAGCGTTGCGCTCGGACAAGCCAAGCAGGAAAGTTGCGACGCGCTCGGCCGCATTCAACCGCCCGACGGCCATCAGGAGATCTTGGGCGGTGGCGAGTTCCTGAGACATGGCGTCATAGAGTTGCATGCTCAGATGGGAGTCTTCGCCCGCCATCCGATGCAGGGTGATGGCCGGCAGCGCCCGCACTTTGGCTGCGCCGCTAGATTCGGCTGAACAGACGTGGTGCTTGCCCGCGCCAAGGCCAATCATATCGCCTGCAATCGCAAAACCGGTCACTTGCCGGCGGCCGTTGGGCAACAGCCGGTAGAGCACGAAGGCGCCATCCAACACCTGATATATGTTGGTCTTGGTCTCACCCTCGCGGAACAATTGCTCATGGGGAGCGAGGGTCTTGAGCGGCGCGCGCGCCAGCCGCTCGGTGATCGTATCAGCCGGTCGGAACATACGGGGCTGATAGGCAGGAATGGGCTCGGCCATTTCAACCATTTGGGCTACCTGGTGGATCATAAGCATCTCTTTTTCCTCCACTCGCCCCGCCGGGGCCTCGTCTTGGAGCCTTATTGACCATCGCCGCGTCGCCTGAGTGCGCAGCTTTTGTGTCCGTTTGTCACCGATTGTAACGAGGTGACGCGCGGCCAATTGTACGGGCCGCCTTGCGCCGTTTCCCGCCAGCCCTATGTCTTGTATCTAAGGCGCGCCTGCCCCACGTTGGCCGTTCGCTTACGTTATGATGGTGGACTTTCTGGAAAGCCGGGAACGATGGACCACGGGACTGCCGCCAACATCCTGATCGTTGACGATGACCCGGCCGTGCGCCGGCTCCTGGCCGACTGCTTGGAGCCCGAGGGCTTCGCCGTGTTCCAGGCCGCGACCGGCGCCGAGATGCTCCGCGTCCTTGCGGCGCAAAAAATTGATCTGATCACGCTTGATTTGAATTTGGCGGGCGAAGACGGCCTGAAGCTCGCCCGTGACATCCGTGCACGGCAGAACATTCCGATCGTGATGATCACGGGAAAATCGGACCCAATCGACCGCGTGGTCGGACTTGAGCTGGGCGCCGACGACTATGTGACAAAGCCCTTCCACATGCGCGAAGTGCTGGCGCGGATCAGGGCGGTTCTCAGGCGCTATC
>JAYUAJ010000501.1:0-7147 GCA_043741375.1 Hyphomicrobiaceae bacterium
GGATATCGGCCAAGGCCCGCTCCGCCGCCAGTCTTCCCTGCTCAATCAACTCGCCTGCGCGGTGGAAGTCGAACACGCCGAACCCGCCGAGCCGGGGCGTGATCGTGAAATCGGGCGGATCGCCGGCTAGGCGCGATCGAGCGATTCGGTCCTGGGTGATGTTGAGGGCTTCCAACATGACGGTTGAGATGCCTGGAGTGTCGCCACCGTCGCCGAAAAATTGGCGATGCAGCAAGCGCAGCGCGCCGCCGCCTTTGGCGTTCTCGGCGATGGCGACAGGTTCAGCCACGATAGTCTCGGTGCCGATGCGGTTGTCCGTCAGCACCGAACCTTTGCCGAACACATCGTGCTGCAGATTGACCGCGATCACGATGTCGGCGCCCATGGCGCGGCAGACCGAAACCGGAATCGGATTGACGATGGCGCCATCGAACAGCCAGCGGCCGCTAAGCTTGACCGGACGGAAAATGCCCGGCAGCGCATAGGAGGCGCGCATGGCCTCGGCGATTGGTCCGTGGGAGAGCCATACTTCGTGCCCGGTGCTGATTTCCGTGGCCACGGCCACATATTTTCGGTCCAGTTCCTCGATGGTCTGCTGGCCGAAATGAAATCGCAAAAGATCGTTGAGCCGGTCGCCGGAAATCAGACCCGAGCCAGACAAGTTGAAATCGAGGAACCCAAACACCTTGCGGCGCGTGAGCGCGCGCGCGAAATCCTCCAGCTGATCGATCTTGCCGCCGACATAGCAGCCGCCCGCGACCGCACCCATGCTGGTGCCGACGACGATATCTGGCCGGATGCCGGCCTTATCAAGTGTCCGAAGAACGCCGATATGAGCCCACCCACGGGCCACACCTCCGCCCAGGGCCAACCCAATCTTGGCTCGTGTCATATTCCTACCCTCGCACTGGCGAGCGCTTGCACCATGACACTAGATGCAAGCACCGTGCCCATCGATTGCCCGCACGTTAACCGCGCCGTCCGCCGTGCAATAGCGTCATGAAACGCTGTTGTAACACAACGTCGGTCTTGAACCGGCCGGTGAACTGGGTGGTTATGGTCGCAACATTCGGCTTGTGAACACCGCGCAGGCTCATGCACTGGTGCACCGCCTCGATCATCACAGCAACGCCGAGCGGGGCGAGCGCTTCATCGATTGCCTGCACGATTTGGGCGGTCATTGTCTCCTGGGTCTGCAGCCGCCGGGCGAAAATCTCGACCACGCGCGCCAACTTCGAAATCCCCACCACGTTATCCGCCGGCAGGTAGGCGACGTGCGCCTTGCCGATGAACGGAATCATGTGATGCTCGCAATGGGAGTTCACATCAATGTCGCGCAGCATGACGATATCGTCATAGCCAGCCACCTCCTCGAAGGTGCGGTCAAGCGCGGCAACGGCATCTTCGGCATAGCCGCTAAAGAACTCGCTGTAGGCGTTGACCACGCGCTTTGGCGTGTCGAGCAAGCCTTCGCGCTGCGGATCGTCACCAGCCCAGGCAATCAGAGTGCGGACTGCGGCCTCGGCCTCTTCGCGGCTAGGCCGTTTGAGCGGCGCGCGCGCCACGTCGCTCGGCTTTGGCAGCCGGCCATTCTTCGTCTTGGCGGTCATAGAGTCCATGGAAACGTGTCTCCTGGCGGCGTCGTAGGGGCGAGCACCGTTTTTGCCTCCACCCGCAAACGGATGGCAAACTGGCGGGGGATCTCTTACTCTCAAATACTGGCCAAACTGGCACAGGTTTCCGGCCGGCGCCATGCAGAGCGTGACAGCCAGACATGCGGGGCGGCGTTCGCAAATTGAGACCGGCCTTCGCCAACTGACTGCGCAAACATATATATACTGGGTATTGGGGTCGCAAGACCGCGAACTCTCACGGTCAACCAAGGATCGCCCGCCAATGACGGCGCTTGAAGACATCTACAGCCAGCGCATTCTGGAACTGGCTGCCAACAGTCCGCGCGGGCAGCGGCTGGTCGCGCCAGACGCGTCTGCGACCGCGCATTCGAAGTTGTGCGGTTCGACCGTAACGCTTGACATCAGCATGGATGGCGACACCATCACCGATTATGGCCAGCAGGTGCGTGCGTGCCTTCTTGGTCAGAGTTCCGCTGCCGTAGTGGCGGCCAATGCCATCGGATCGACGTCCGCTGAGGTGCGCGAGGTTGGCCGGCAGATGCGAGCGATGTTGAAGGAAAACGGGGCGCCGCCCACTGGCAAGTGGCAAGATCTCGCCGCCCTTGAGCCGGTGCGTGACGTCAAAGGCCGGCACGCCTCGACGCTGCTGGTGTTTGATGCCCTGGAACGTGCGATTGGCGAGATCGAGGCCAAGGCCGGTTGACGGGAGGAAATCATGGCGAAGGTTGTTGATCCCAATAGCGTCGAAGCCCAGAGCGGTACGGTCTATCCCAAGGTCCACGCCAAGATCGTGAATGGGCGGGCGAAACGGAAGCTGACCGAGTTGCTCGGGCTCACCCAGTTCGGTGTGAATGTGACGACCCTGGCGCCAGGGTCGGCCTCCTCGCACCGGCATTGGCACGTGGCCGAAGACGAGTTCTGCTACGTCCTCGAGGGCGAAATTACGCTCATCACCGACGCCGGCGAGCAGGTCCTGAAGCCTGGCATGGCCATGGGGTTTCCGGCAAATGACGGCAACGGCCATCACCTCCTCAATCGCACTGCCAAACCTGCGACCTACCTCGAGATCGGCACGCGCAACCCTATCGATCAGGTCACGTATCCTGACGTGGATATGCAGGCGACCAAGCGCGACCACAAGTTCGTCGTGCGGCGCAAAGACGGCCGGCCTTTTGAGTGACGTCAGGTGTCTATTGTCTCCGGCCTTCTTAAGGCTCCCATCATTCTGTACCGCTATACGCTGTCCGGCCTGATCGGGCGGCAGTGCCGGCATCTTCCAACGTGTTCGCAATACGCCCTCGACGCCATTGACTTGAACGGCGCCTGGCGCGGCTTCTGGCTGACCGTCGCACGCGCAGCGCGCTGCCATCCCTGGGGTACCAGCGGCTATGATCCAGCACCGGATATACGCTGCGAGCACTATCTTTGGACGCCGTGGCGTTACGGCAGATGGCGCGGAGGGACGCCGTGAAATTCCGAAGGCGGATGGATGCTACTTGCGCACCGGCGCCTCGCACATCCTGAAGGGTCGCACACTTTCGAAAGCCCGAGCCGCGCGCAATACTAGGGCATCCTGGCCGATCGGGCCTACGATCTGCAGGCCGATCGGCAGCCCGGCTTTGGTAAAGCCGGCGGGGCACGAGGCGGCGGGCTGTTGGGTGAGGTTGAACGGATAAGTAAAGGGCGTCCACTGCCACCACTCCGTGCCCCAGTCTCCCGCTGCCGGCACATCGCGGCCAGCTTCGAGCGCTGCCAGCGGCATGGTGGGCGTCACCACCAGATCGTATTTCTTATGGACCTCCAGCATCGCCTCGTGCATCGCGGCGCGGCGCGAAGTGGCACGCACAAAATCTGCACCAGACACGCGGCGGCCGCGTTCGATCATCTTTGCAAAGCCCGGATCGCAGGATGACAGGTTCGGGCCGTCGTAGCTTGCCACGATGAATGCGCTGCCCGCGCTCCACTGGGTCAGCAGCACCTCTTCCATGTCAGCGGGCAAGTCCGGATCGGCCTCTTCCACATGCGCGCCCAGCGCTGCGAGGTCGGTGACGGCACGGGCAATGGCGGCTTCGATCTCGGGGTCGACCTTGCGCACATGGCCGCCCAGCCGCGGCGAATACGCAATGCGCAGGCCGGCGACACCGGCATCGAGGCCGATGCGGTAATCAATGGCCGGCGACCGATCGGCTGTGACATCGCGAGCGTCGTGGACGGCCATCGCCGTCATCATCAGCGCTGCGTCGGTTACCGTCCGCGTCATGGGCCCAAGTACGGCGAGGGTTCCCATCGCGGACGCCGGATACAGTGGCACGCGTCCATAGGTGGGTTTCAAACCGAAACATCCGGTGAATGCGGAGGGAATGCGCACCGAGCCTGCGCCGTCGGTGCCAGTGTGCAGCGCGCCCATTCCGAGGACTGCGGCCACCGCTGCCCCGCCCGACGAGCCGCCCGCGGTACGGGTCGTATCCCAGGGATTTCGGGTTACGCCCGTGAGCGGGCTGTCGGTGACGCCCTTCCAGCCAAACTCCGGTGTGGTGGTCTTGCCGATCAGCACGGCACCGTGTTCGCGCAACCGCGCAACCGCAGGGGCGTCGAACGCCGAGGGCGTCGCGTCGGTAAGCTTTGATCCCCGCCGCGTCGGCCAACCAGATACCGGAGTCAGATCCTTGATGGTCGTCGGAATGCCGTCGAGCAGCCCCATCGGCGCGCCGCTGAGCCAGCGCATCTCGCTTGCCTTGGCGGCGGCCAACGCGCCTTCGCGATCCAGATGACAGAACGCATTCACGGCCGGATTGTGCTTTTCAATCCGCTCCAGAATGGCCTTGGCGACGGCGACCGGCGAAAGCGCGCGGCGGCGGTACAACGCGAGCAGCTCGGTCGCGGTATTCGGGATCTGGTCAGCGTTGGTCATGACAGCCTCTTGGCACCGGACTTGACCCTATCGCGACGGTGGCAGCCCAGCAATTCCGGAACAACCTTCAGGGTTTGTTTGCCAATCGGGCGCACTTTGCGCGGGGACGGCTGGGCAGAGCGGCCCGCCTGTCAACTATTGTGGCGTTGAAAGCGTAGCGTTTCACCATGCTGGTATCGCCTACCCGCAGCCGGGTCGTCTTGGCTGTCCTCCTGGCCTTCGCAGTCTTGTTTGGGCTACATGCCGCCTCACCGGCCGATGCGGCCAGCCGCGGCGGGCCTGACGGCTTTTTCGATCAACTGCTCTCGATTCTTGCGCCCAAGGCACCGGCTCCGGCTCCGCAGCCAATCGCGAGCCGCCGCAGCGACCCGCTCGCCCCTTACTCCGGCAGCGGCAAAGCGCCGGCCCGGTCAGCGCCGGTCTATCGGACGGTCTGTGTGCGGCTGTGCGACGGCTACTATTGGCCAGTCAGCAATGCCACCACCGAATCCCATTTCCGTCGCGACGGCAACACCTGCGCATCCAGCTGCTCGCAGCCGGCCAGGCTCTACTATGCCCCCAACGGCGACAGCGATGCCTCACAGCTGATCGGTCTCGACGGCCAGCCCTATACGTCTCTGGCGACGGCGTTCCTTTACCGCAAGGCGCTGCAGCCGCAATGCCAGTGCAAGCCGGCGCCGTGGGCCGATTCCGAGATTTTGCGGCACAAGCAATATGCCATGATTGTGGTACAGCAGGCGGCTACGAGTCCACCCCTAGCTCAACCGCAAATGGCATCGGACGAGCCTGCGCCGCTGCCCGACACTGCCGGCCAGCCGGGCAATGCTGCCGCGGTGGCAAACGATGGGGCGATTGCCGCGAGCGCCGACCCGGCGCCGGTCGTGTTGCGGCCGACATCCGCGGCGCTGCGGCCGGTCCCCGCGGTCGCAAAGCCGATGCGTTTGGCCAAGCCGGCCAGACAGCCACAGGCCTTTTCCGACCCGTTAAGCTTCAGCGTCGAGACTGTCGATCGCGGCAGCCATCGTTACATCCCGCTGCGTTAGACCCCCCGAGTCGTGGCTGGTGAGGGTGATTTCCACCTTGTTCCAGACGTTCGACCATTCGGGATGGTGATCCAACTTTTCGGCCAGCAGTGCGACCCGTGTCATGAAGCCGAATGCAGCATTGAAGTTCTTGAATTTGAATGATTTATGGATGGCGTCAGGGGTGCTCATGAGCGTCCATCCGGGCAGTTGCTCAGCCAACTGAACAAGAGCCTGGGGGCCTAGTTTTTCCACCATTAAATTGTTCTCCCTGGCTTGCGTGGGCAAATCACTATGATGTGGCCTTGCCGCCTGAGTCTGCTGCGTGTCAAGGGTTTGCATCGCTGATTCGCAAGATTGAGACATGACCCAACACCGACTGCTATTCGTCTGCCGCGACAACACCTGCCGCTCGGTTCTGGCCGAGGCGGCCATGCGCCTGCTGATCGCCCAGGAGGACCGGCTGGACGACTTCCTGTTGGCCTCGCGCGGTGTTCAGGACGCAGCAGCAGGCGCCAAAGCCAGCCGCCTGACCCTGGGGGCGGCCGCACGTGCTGGCGTCGATCTTTCGGGCTTCCGCTCGCGGCAGATCGCGGATGGCGATTTCCGTAACTTCGAGCTGCTGCTCGCCATGGACGTGGTCAGCCGCAACAGGCTGGTTGAGATGGCGCCGGCAGGTTGCGAGCATCGCATTCACCTCCTGTTGGATTTCGCTCCCTGGATCGGCACCGACGAGGTTCCCGATCCAACTTTCGAGGGCGACGCGGCGGCAGACGATGTACTTGAGTTGTTGCAGATCGTCGCCCGTAGTTTGCTTGAAGTGATCGATCAATCAGCGTCGTCGTCGCTGCCGTCGCCGGCGTATGCACCGGTCAATCTGAAGGTGGCTTCGGTCAGGTAGGGTCCGCCGCCACTGCTGTCGCGCGCAGAGAGTAATTCAACCTCCTCCACCGTGAACGCCGGTAGAGTTGCTGGCGTGAAGGATTGAATAAACCCGGCAACCATCTCAGGCGTGGTGCCACGCAATCGCGCCAGGGTGACGTGCGGGCTGTACTTGCGCCGGTCCGGCTCCAAACCCGCCGAAAGCGCAATGCGCTCATGGGCACGGTGCAGATCGATAAGCGTGGGGTTTGGATCGAGCTCGGCCACCAGCGCGCGCGGGCGCTCGCCGCCATAGACGGCAAGGCCCCGGATATGCGCGGAAAACACCGGCAGAAATGTGCTTTCCAGCCCCGCCAGAATGTCGTCGGTCACATGTTTGTCGACGTCGCCAAAGAACCGCAGCGTCACATGATAGTCGGCCGGATCGGCCCAATGCGCGCCGGCCATCTCGTGTTCGAGATTGGCCAGCCAGTCGTCAACCGGGGCGGGAACACGAAAGGCTGAAAACAGTCGTGGCATGGCCCAAATCCTAGTCGGATCGTGTTGCTGGCGGAACTGGAAAAACAGGGGCAACTTGTAGAGTGCGTTAGGCGTAGCCGTAACGCACCGGCCACCCGCGCCCCTGGTGCAATACTGCGCTTTTGCACCCTACGGTTCACGGGCTTTAGATCAGCCGGGCAGGTTGCGGCGGTACCAGT
>JAYUAJ010000502.1:0-7139 GCA_043741375.1 Hyphomicrobiaceae bacterium
CCGAAACAACTATTGGCCGCCTTGGCAGTGACACCCCCTTGATCACCGCGTAGATCGCCGGAATGACGATCAGCGTCAGGATGGTCGAGGAGACCATGCCGCCGATCATTGGCACGGCGATGCGCTGCATGACTTCGGAGCCGGTGCCTGTTGACCACAGGATCGGCAACAGGCCGGCCATGATGGCGACGACGGTCATCATCTTGGGACGCACACGGTTGACCGCGCCCTCCATGATGGCTGCGTTGAGGTCGGCACGGGTGAAGGCACGGCCTTCGCGTTGGGCCAGTTCGCGCTGTTCGGTCAATGCGGCGTCGAGATAGATCAGCATGATGACGCCGGTTTCGGCAGCGACGCCGGCAAGGGCTATGAAGCCGACTGCGACGGCCACAGACAGATTGAAGCCCAGATACCACAACAGCCAGAACCCGCCGACCAGCGAAAACGGCAGCGACAGCATGACGATGAGCGTTTCCGTCAGCCGTCCAAAATTGAGATAGAGCAGCAGGAAGATGATCATCAGCGTCAGCGGCACCACCAGGGTCAGCCGCTGCTTGGCGCGCTCGTAGTATTCGAACTGGCCGCTCCAGGTGACATAGGCGCCGGGCGGGAAGGTCACACCGGCTGCCACGGCCTTCTTGGCGTCCTCGACATAGCCGACCAGATCGCGGTCACGCACATCGACGAAGATGTAGGCCGCAAGCTGAGCATTCTCTGTGCGGATGGACGAAGGCCCTTGGGTGAGGCTGATCTTGGCGACTTCGCCGAGCGGGATCGATGCGCCATTGGCCAAAGGCACCAGCACTTCGCGGGCAATGGCTTGCGGATCGCTGCGGATTTCGCGCGGGTAGCGCAGGCTGACGGTATAGCGCTCGCGGCCCTCGACGGTCGTCGTGATCGGTTCGGCACCCAGCGCTGAGGCGACGACGCCCAGCACGTCGGCCTCCATCAATCCGTAGCGGGCAAGCTGCGAACGATCAGGCTCGATTTCGAGATATTTGCCCGCGATGATGCGTTCGGCGAACGCGCTCGACGTTCCCGGTACTTTGTGCAGAACGGCCTCAATCTGGTGGGCCAGCGTATCAATCTGCGTCAGATCAGCGCCGAACACCTTGACGCCAACCGGCGTGCGGATACCCGTCGAAAGCATGTCGATACGGGCCTTGATGGGCTGCGTCCAGGCATTGGCGACGCCCGGGAATTGCAGCGATTTGTCCATCTCGGCGACCAATTTGTCGACCGTCATACCCGGCCGCCATTCGGCTTCGGGTTTGAGGTTGATGATGGTTTCGGTCATTTCCGTCGGTGCGGGATCAGTCGCGGTATTGGCGCGCCCGGCCTTGCCCCACACCGAAACCACCTCGGGGAAGGATTTTATGATCTTATCCTGGGTCTGCAACAGTTCGGCGGCCTTGGTCACCGAAAGGCCCGGCAGCGTCACAGGCATATAGAACAGCGTACCCTCATTCAGCGTCGGCATGAACTCGGAGCCGAGCTGCATCGCCGGCCACACGCTTCCGCCCAGCACCAGCAGAGCAAGGATAATCGTCAGCCATCGAGCCTTCAGCACACCGCTGATGATCGGCCGATAGAGCCAGATTAGCAGCCGGTTGAGCGGGTTCTTCTGCTCGGGCACGATCTTACCACGCACGAATACGACCATGAGCGCGGGCACCAGTGTCACCGACAGCAGGGCCGCCGCCGCCATGGCGAAGGATTTTGTGAAGGCAAGCGGGTGGAACAGCCGGCCTTCCTGCGCCTCCAGCGCGAAGATCGGCAGGAAAGATACGGTGATGATCAGTAGAGAGAAGAACAGCGCCGGGCCGACCTCGACGGCGGCCTTGATCAGCACGTCGATGCGCGGTTCGTCCGGCGCTGCGTGTTCCAGACGTTTATGCGCGTTCTCGATCATGACAATCGCCGCGTCTACCATGGCGCCGATGGCGATGGCGATGCCGCCCAGACTCATGATGTTGGAAGAGAGGCCAAGGGCGTGGATGAGGATGTAGGACATGAGGATGCCGAGCGGCAGCGTCAGGATGGCGACGAAGGCGCTGCGCAAGTGCATGAGGAATACGACGCACACCAGCGCAACGATGAAGCTCTCCTCGATCAGCGTGTGTTTGAGCGTCTCGATGGCCCGATTGATCAGGTCTGAGCGGTCATAAACGGGGAGGATTTCCGTGCCCGCAGGCAGGCTTGATTTGATCTCGGCAATGCGCGCCTTCACGTTCTCGATGACATCGAGCGCGTTGGCACCGAAGCGCTGCACCGCAATGCCGCTGGCGACTTCGCCCTCGCCGTTCAGTTCGGCGATACCGCGCCGTTCGTCCGGTGCCAGCTCCACCCGGGCGACGTCTTTCATCAACACCGGCTGGCCGCCATTGACCTTCAAGACGATCTGCTCAATGTCGCCAATGCCTTTCAGCAACCCGCGCCCGCGCACGGCGAATTCCGTTTCGGCGATCTCAACCACGCGGCCGCCGACATCCATGTTGCTGCCGCGAATGGCCTCTCGAACTTTATCGAGTGTGATGCCAAAGCTCTTCAGGCGCTGGGGATCGACGACCACGGAGTATTGTTTCACGAACCCGCCGACGCTGGCGACCTCGGCGACGCCCTCGGCCTTGGCCAGCGCATAGCGCACGTACCAGTCCTGCGAAGAGCGCAATTCGGCCAGCGTGCGGCGCGCGCCGGTGACGACATATTGATAGACCCAGCCGACGCCGGTTGCATCGGGACCGAGCGACGGCTTCACACCGGCTGGCAGCTTGCCGGTCACCGCGCTGAGATATTCGAGCACCCGCGAGCGCGCCCAATAGATATCAGTACCATCAGCAAAAATGACGTAGACGAACGAGACGCCGAAGAAGGAGAATCCGCGCACCACATGCGAATGCGGCACCGACAGCATGGCCGTCGTCAGCGGGTAGGTCACCTGGTCCTCGACCACCTGGGGCGCCTGGCCCGAATACTCCGTATAGATGATGACTTGCGTGTCCGACAGATCGGGAATGGCGTCGAGCGGCACCTTCAGTACGCTGTAGACGCCGAGCCCGGTCAGGAAGGCCGACAGGATGAACACCAGCATCAGGTTGCGGGCCGACCATTTGATGATGGCGGCAATCATTGCACGCGCCCGGCAGCTTCTGCCACGCCGGACAAGCTGGCTTCTGGCGGCAGCGCTTGCTTGGGTTCCGCCGTGAAGACCTTCAGCGCTGCCCGCAGATTGCTCTCGGCATCGATCAGGAAGTTGGCGGAGATAACGACATTTTCGCCAGCCGTGACGCCCGACTTCACCTCTACAAAGCCATCGCCGCGCGTGCCGACCGTCACTTGCCGGGGTTCGAACTTGCCCTCGCCCTTGTCGATGATCACGACCTGCTGGCTGCCGCTGTCGATCACCGCATCGACGGGCACAGTAACCACTTTCGCGTCGCCGCCGCCAGCGTCGATCACGACTTCGGCATACATATCCTGCTTGAAAAGTCCGCCGGAATTGTCGAGCACGATCCGTACCCGCCCGGTGCGCGTCTCCGCCATCAGTTCGGGATAAACGAAAGCGACCTTGCCCTCAATGCTTTTGCCCGGCAGCGCGCGAAAAGTCAGCATCGCCTTGGCGCCAACCCGCACCATGCCGAGATCCTGCTCCGCCACCTCCGCCACCACCCACATCTTGCTGAGATCGGCGATCTTCAGCAACGCGCGGCCGGGTTCAGCGCGCTCGCCTTCGATGATCATTTTTTCGACGACGGTGCCCGAGACCGGGCTCGGCCACTCAATGGACATCGGCATCTTGCCCCGCCCCGCAACCAGATCGAGGTGGCTCTGGGGCACGTCGAGGTTACGCAGCCGCTGCAGCGCGCCATCAACTTCCGGTCCCGTCCTTTGGCCCGTGCTCGCCGCCGTGACGCGGTACAGCGCCTGGGCGTTGAGAATCTCCTTGCTGAAGATGCGGAACAGCGGTGCGCCGGCTTTCACCTTCTGGCCGGTCGTGTTGGCGTAGAGTTTCTCGATCACCGCATCGGCCCGCAGCGTCACGATGCGCAACGTGCTTTCGTCCATCATGACTTTGCCGTGCGCGTGAACGGGGGCCGTGAGCCGCCGCAGTTCCGCCGGAGCGCTGCGCACGCCAGATCGCTGCACGCGGTCAAGGCTGATTTTCACGGTTTTGCCATCATCCGCCGCAGCGTCATCGGCAAACACGGGCAGGTAGTCCATGCCCATGGAGTCCTTTTTGGGCACTGGCGATGTATCGGGCAGCCCCATCGGATTGCGGTAATAGAGTGGCTTTTGATCGCCAGCAGGTTTGCTGACAGGAGGCGCGGCGGCGTCACCGGCAAAGACTGGCAGGTAGTCCATGCCCATGGAGTCCTTCTTGGGCACAGGGGAGGTGTCCGGCGACCCCATCGGGTTGCGGTAGTAGAGCGGTTTCTGGTCAACCGCAGGTTTGCTGACAAGCACCACGGTAGCAGCTGCGTCACCCTCAAAAACGGGCAGATAATCCATGCCCATCGAGTCCTTCTTGGGCACCGGAGAAGTGTCTGGAGACCCCATCGGATTGCGGTAGTAGAGAAGTTTCGGGCCGTTCACGGGGGCTGACTTTGCGACGGCCTGTCCTGCCAGCGCCGCCAATTTCTGTCGCAACTCTGTGGTGTCCGGCCAAGCCCCCGTGCCAAGCCGGTAACCGGAGGCAGTGCCAACACCGAGGGCAAGCACGGCCAAGGCCGTGGCTGAGGCCAATTTCGAAATCATGATTTTTCAGTCCCAAGCAATCGATAGCGGGCCGTGTACAGGCGCACGCGATCGCTCCGATTTGGGCGCGCGCAAGCGCGTCCGAGGAGCAGGGCGGAATTTCGATTGCGTTAGAGTTTTGGTATCGGGGGATCAAATCCGGGCGCGACAGCACTGACTTGCCGAGCGGAGACAAAGAATGCCGGCTTCGCAGCGGAGCGAACCACAGTCGACAGTTCGCAACTCGAGGTGGCGAACTGCCCGCAAACCTGAGCGCAGGCTGCCTTGGAGCATTTCATGCCGGAATCTTTGCACGGGCAGCTCACGGGAGCCTTGCCTGCGCAGCCACCCATCGTTGCGGCAGCCATCGGCGCAGATACCTGGGCCATCGCCCCGGCAACAGAGCCCCAGCCGACCAGCATCGAAATCAAAATGGCAAGGAAGACGCGCATCAGAGCTTTATTTCAGGTTTCGTCACCGAAGTCTTGTCACGAATAGATGAGGTTTTCGTCAAGATCGGGGCCAACTGATAATTGTTCGCGCCAGCATCACGGCCCGCTGGCGCGAAATGGCATCCCCGACTAATCTCGCCGCATGAACTTTCGCGCCATCATCCTCGCATTCCTGTCCGCCGCCCTGTTCGGCGTCTCGACCCCAGCAGCCAAGGTGCTGCTTGGTTCGGTTGACCCCGTAATTCTGGCGGGCCTGTTCTATTGCGGCGCCGGTTTCGGCGTGGGCATCGTGCGCCGGCTCGCCAGGCCCCTGATTGCCCCTGAGGGCCGCTCGCAGACGCCGCTCGCTCGCAGCGATCTTCCCCCACTGGCGGCGGCCATCCTGGCGGGCGGCGTCGCCGGGCCGATCCTGCTCATGACTGGGTTGGCCCATACCGGCGCTGCGGCGGCGTCGCTCTTGCTGACGCTCGAAGGCGTTGCGACGGCCCTATTGGCCTGGTTCGTGTTCCACGAGAACTTCGACCGCAAGATTGCCGCCGGCATGGCCTGTCTGGCCGCCGGCGCTGCTCTGCTGGCCTGGAACGGACATCCCACTTTGTCTAACGTGTTCGGTCCGTTTGCGATTCTGGCGGCCTGTTTCGCCTGGGGCCAACAACTTCACCCGAAAAATGTCGCTTGCCGACCCTCTGCAAATCGTCGAGTTGAAAGGCGTGATCGCCGGTCCCGTTAATCTGGGGCTTGGACCGTGGGCCGGTGGAAACCTTCCGGCCCTGACACCCGCGCTGGTCGCCGGCCTTGTCGGCTTTCTCGGCTACGGGGTCAGCCTTGCGCTGTTCATTCTAGCGCTCCGCCATCTCGGCGCGGCCCGCACGGGCGCCTACTTCTCGACCGCGCCATTCCTGGGAGCAGTCGCTGCAATTGTCGTCTTGCGCGAGTCAATCACCTCGCAGCTGATCGCCGCAGGACTCCTCATGGGTCTGGGCGTCTGGCTGCATCTGACCGAAGACCACGCCCATGACCATGGGCACGAGTTGATGGATCATGCCCATCCGCATCGTCACGATGCGCACCACCAGCATAGTCATGGTCCCAACGATCCGCCCGGCGAGCCGCACGCCCATGCCCATCGGCACGCCCCGATGCGCCACACTCATTCGCATAACCCCGATATGCATCACGGCCACAGACACTGAGCCTAGCTCAAATCAACACTCCGTAGCCGCAGTGCGTTGCCGATGACGCTCACCGACGATAAGGCCATGGCGGCGGCCGCGACCATCGGGGAGAGCAGCAGCCCGAATACGGGATAGAGCACGCCCGCCGCGATTGGCACGCCGGCCGCATTG
The DNA here is from genome assembly GCA_043741375.1 of Hyphomicrobiaceae bacterium. GTDB lineage: Bacteria > Pseudomonadota > Alphaproteobacteria > Rhizobiales > Hyphomicrobiaceae > JANYHF01. Next base: position 6,533 of record JAYUAJ010000502.1, read on the forward strand.
TAGATGAACGCGAACAGCAGGTTCTGCCGGATGTTGCTCATGGTCGCTTGCGACAGGCGGCGTGCCCGGACGATACCCATGAGGTCACCCTTGATCAGCGTCACGCCGGCGCTTTCCATCGCAACATCCGTGCCGGTGCCCATGGCGATGCCGACATCGGCAGCTGCCAGCGCGGGAGCATCGTTGACGCCGTCGCCCGCCATCGCGACCACGCGGCCCTCCCGCCGCAATTGCTCGACGATCTTGCTCTTATCCTCGGGCAGGACCTCAGCTTTCACTTCTGTGATACCCAGTCTACGGCCAACAGCGTTGGCCGTTGTTGGGTTGTCGCCCGTCAACATGACAACCCGCAAGCCGGCGGCTTGTAGCGCTGCGATGGCGGCAGCAGAACTTTGCTTAATCGGATCAGCAATTTCGACGTAACCGGACAACTTCTGATTGACGGCGACAAAGATCACGGTCGATCCGTTAGCCTGAAAGCTGGAAACCTCCTGCGTCAATGTTGCGATATCGATACCTGCATCGGTCATGATCCGTTGATTGCCGATGATCAAACTGTTGCCGTCAACAGTACCAGTGATGCCTTTGCCGGCCGGGGCGGCAAAAT
>JAYUAJ010000503.1:0-3031 GCA_043741375.1 Hyphomicrobiaceae bacterium
TGTAATCTTCCGCTTGCCGATCTGAGCTTTTGCCAGTCGCACCGCGTCGATCACGGGATGGGCGTGGCGGCAGGCCGGCCAAGGCTTGAAGCTCACCTCGTGGATCAGCCAGTCGCCGTCCGCGCCGGCAACGACCGCGGAGGGATCGCCATCCTTGCAGAGCGCGGCGAAAAACCCCTGCGGCCCGTCGAGCAGTGACCTAGGCCCGGTGAAACCGCCGCGCGCCAGCGCCGCCGCGAGATAACCCGCTTGCGCCGCGTGCGCACAGTGGAGCTGCTTTGTCATCACCGGTTCGTGCCGGCATTGCCAGAGACCGGCCGCTACCGTTCCGGCATTGCCAAGCGCCGAAACCAAGGCCGCGCGGTCCAGCTCGAGCATGCTCACAACCGCGGCCGCCGCGCCGAATGGGCCGGCCGTCGCGGTATTGTGGAACATCGCGTAGTGCGCCGGCCCCAGCGCCCGGCCAATACGGATGACCGCCTCATAGCCACGGACGATGGACTCGAGCACCAACACAGGCGGCGTCTCCCGATGCAGAGCCGCCAGTACCGCTGGCATCACGGTCGGCCCCGGATGCAGAATTGCGCGGCGATGCACGTCATCCATTTCCAGGACGTTGCCGGGAATGCCGTTCAGATAGGCGGCATCCTGCGCAGAAGCACGTCCACCGCCGATCAGCAGGGCGGCGCCGCGCGATCCAGCGAATACTGTGCGCGCGATGCGGTGCGGCTGCGACGTCGAGCCGGCCAGCGCGCAGCCGAGCCAATCGACCAGATGCAACGCCGCCCGCGCACGCTCCGGCGCGCCGACCGGCCGGCGGATGATGTCGGTCAATTGTTCCTGCAGGGTCACATTGACCTTTCGGCGCAGTGGGATTTGTCTGGACAAGTTTTGACAAGCCTTGCTCCGTAAGGCAAGCCATGGGATCGCTGAAATGTTGCGGACCCAGACCAAAGTGCCGACCAAGAGATCGGAAATCCCGGAGATTGCGGGCGTTGGCCCGCTGTACCGGCGCCTGCATGAGACTCTGCGCGGGCGAATCTCGAGTGGCTGCTATCCGATTGGCTCGCTGCTGCCGACGGAGGCCGCACTTTGTGATGAGTTCAACCTCTCGCGATACACGGTGCGCGAAGCCTTGCGACAGCTGACGGTGCTCGGCCTCATTGCGCGGCGGCAAGGGGCGGGCTCGCAGGTCGTTTCGGACGTTTCGCAGGTCGTCTTTACCCAGAGCATGCGCTCGCTCTCCGAACTCTTTCAGTATGCGCTCGAAACACGTTTCGACATTCGCACCGTCCGGCTCGGCGCGCCGGCCAAGAGCCTCGCCAAAATCGGCGGCATTGATCGGGCGATCCCCTGGCTTCTGTTCGACGGCCTGCGCCGCGACCGGCCGAACGACCGGCCGTTGGCGCATGCACGGGTGCTGGTGCATGCGGAGTTTGCTGGCCTCGAAGCGGAGTTCAGGGTGACCGAAGGTCCGTTCTACGGCGTGATCGAGCGCTGTGCCGGGCGCAAAGTGGCGGATGTCGCGCAGTCGATCACGGCTGGGCCAATGGCGCCGCGCACCGCCAAGCTGCTTGGCGAGTCCGCCGATGCGACCGCTGTACAGGTGGTGCGACGCTACCTCGATCGCGACGCCGCGGTGCTGCTGGTGTCAATCAACGATCACCCGGCTAATCGGTTTCGCTACGAGATGCACCTTAGGCGTGAGGGTTAGCCGCCCGCCATGAGCGCCGCCAGAATTTCAGCGTGGTGCTCATCCAAGCGCGGCACGTGCGGATTGAGCTGGCCGGGCTCGTCAGTGAACTTGATGGGTAGGCCAATGTGCAGATTGCCGCCGGCATCGCGAACCAGCATGTCACGGGCAGTGGTGTGCGGTTGTTCGAAAGCCTCTTTCAGGTCGAGCACAGGGGCGAAGCAGACATCTTTGTCGGCGAACCATTGCTCCCAATCGGCCCGGCTGCGGGTCAAAAAGGATTCGCGCAAAAATGCCTTTACCGGGGCCTGCCCTAATCCCGGTGGACCCATCGCCGTTTCGATCAGGTCGGGCCGGCCCAGCGCAGTCAGGCAATTGACCACGAACTTCCGCTCAACGCCGCCTAGCGCAATGTGTCTGCCGTCCATGGTCTCGTAGAGCGAATAGAACGCGTTGCCGCCGAATGAGCGCATCGATTTCACGTCGGGCGCCATGTCTTCAGCAAACACCGAGCCAGTGACGTTCGGCAACCACGCCATGGTTGCGTCCCGCATTGCAATATCGATAGTGTCGCCGAGACCCGTGGTCGCGCGCCGCAGCAGCGCCATCAGCACGGCCGAGAGCGCGGTTAATGAGCCAAGCGCGTCCGCTGCCGGCATGTGCGGATTAGTGGGTTTGCCGTCGTTGCCGAGGTTGAGGCTGACGACGCCCGCCAGCGCCTCGATCGCCAAATCGTGCGCGGGCCGCAGCCGTTCCGGCCCGGTCTGACCGAAGGCCGAGATCGAGCAATAGACCACGCGTGGATTGCGTGCGCGCACCTCCGCGGGGCCGACGCCGAGCCGATCGACGACGCCCGGACGGAAGGCCTCAATCACCACATCGGCGGTATCGACCAGCTGAAAAAACAGCGCCTTGTCGCTTTCGCTCTTCAGGTCGAGCACCAGGCTGCGCTTGCCGCGATGGGTGTTGCGGAACCAAACCGACACGCCATCCGGCGACATCCAGCCGACATGGCGAACGGGCTCTCCCTCGCCCGGCGGCTCAATCTTGATCACGTCGGCGCCGTGGTCGGCCATCATTTGCGTCAGCATCGGCCCCGGCAAGAAGAGCGACAGGTCCAGAACGCGGATGCCTTCGAGCTTCATCCGATCACACCCTTCGCGCGCAACGCCGCCCGCGCCGCCTCGTCGATACCGATCGATTGCAGGATGGCGTCGGTATGCTGCCCAAACAGCGGCGCCGGCGCGGCCTTGGCGACTTCGCCATCCGGCCGCACCGGTGACGCAAGCGCCCGCCAGCCCGGCCGCAGCGGATGCTCGAGCGATTGCACTGTGCCGC
>JAYUAJ010000504.1:0-7040 GCA_043741375.1 Hyphomicrobiaceae bacterium
GTCTGCTGCCGGCCCGGTCCTGGGCCAAGATCATCGGCAACCTCGGCAATCACTACGGCGACGACGCGACGCTGCCGGCCGCGACTGAGGCCAAGATCCTCGACTTCTACACTCAGAACGCCGGCGACAGTGGCGCCGGCAATGGCTGGTTCATGCGCGGTGTCAAGGCTAGCGTCACTCCCGAACGCATCACCAAGATGCCGTTCTGGCGTGGGATCCACGGCCGCTTCCCCCTTTCGGCTTTCGCGCGACCTGCCGTCAAGAAGGTTGGCAATTGCGTCGGTTGTCACGGCTGAGCTTGCCGGACGAGACTGAAAGATTGATCCATCCCGGCGCTCCCCCACCCCGACCCTCCCCCCAACCACGCAGGTGTCAGCTTCCATACAAGACGATCACGCGTTAGCGTGCGGGCGTTCCTACGGAGACGCCCGCCTTGCTTTCCCCATGCTTAAACTTTTTGTCCGTTTGCAACGGCCACGCCCCCTGGCGCGGAGTCTGACCCGTTGCCACGGCCAACCAATTCGCTGCTCGCAAGCCTCGCCATCGCGCTGATCGGGGTCGGTTGGGGCCTGTACTGGATACCGACGCGCTGGATGATGGCCCACGGCGTGGGGCCAGCGTGGATGTCCTTGGCAACGGCAATGACTACGTTGCTGGCGACGCTCCCTGTGCTGATCTATCGTCCTGGCGCGCTGCGCTCCCTGACAGCGCGCGACCTGCTGACCGGCGCCTACTTGGCCGCCGGGTTCTCGGTCTACAATGTCAGCCTGGTGCTGACGACCGTCGTCACCGCCGTGTTGTTGTTCTATCTCAGCCCGATCTGGAGTGCGCTGCTGGGATGGGTGTTGCATGGCGAACGGCTGAACCCGGCTAGGCTGGCGGCGCTCGGGCTCGGCTCGGTGGGCCTCGCCCTCACACTTGGGTTCGAAAAGGGGCTGCCGATGCCACGCCAGCTCGGCGATTGGCTCGCACTCGCTGCCGGCCTGATGTGGGCGTATGGATCGGTCCGGAGTTATTCGGCGGCCGAGCCGAGTTTCGTCGGCAATCTGGTGTCCTTCAACCTCGGCGGGGCGGCGTCGACCCTGATCTGCATTCTGTTGTTGCCCACTGCAGCGGGAACGGCTTTTCCAACGCTCGCGGCCTGGCAGACGATAGCGCCCCAGTTGCTGGCTCTTGGATTGCTGTTCGTGCTGCCCTCTACGCTGCTCCTGGTCTGGGCGACACAGCGCCTGCCCGCACCGCGGATTGGTATCCTGTTGATGACGGAGATTGTCTCGGGAACGTTGAGCGCAGCCTTGCTGGCGAATGAACCGTTCGGTGGGCGCCAGCTCGCTGGTTCGCTGCTGATCGTGGCGGCTGGGGTAATCGAAATCACCAACCGTGAATCAACCAAACTGCAACCGAGTGCTTTTTGATGGTGAAACGTCCAAGCTCGCTAGATCGCCTCGACCCGGCCGCTAAGGACCGGATCGATCGCAGCCTGATCAACCGCTATCCCTTGTTCGCCGACATGGTGGTGCGCGCGGGAAAGCGCATCCCCAGGCGCGTCGCGGGTTATTTCCAAGGCGGCGCCGACACCGAAAGGGGGTTGGCCGAGAATGTGGCCGCCTTCCAGCGCATCCGATTGCTACCGCGCTACGGCGTCGACGTCAGCAAGCGCAGCACACGCATCGAGCTTTTCGGCCAGAGCTACAGCGCGCCAATCGGGGTCGCACCGGTGGGCTACACCAGCGCCATTTGGCCGGGTGCGGAGCAAGCCCTGTCAATCGCGGCTGAGCGAGCGAACCTACCCTTTATCACCAGCACGTTCGCCATCGAGCCATTGGAAAACATCGCCAAGTTCGCTCCGACCGTCGCCTGGTTCCAGCTCTACTATTTCCAATCCATGGAAACCACGCTGAACCTGGTCGCGCGCGCCGAGCGGGCGGGCATCAAAGTGCTGGTACTGACGATTGACATTCCGGCCTATTCCAAGCGTACCCGCGACCACCGCAACGGAATGGAGTTCCCGCCGGTTGTGACAGCCAAGCTGCTGTGGGAAGTGATGCAGACCCCGACCTGGTCGGTCGAGTTCCTGAAACGGCCGTATCCTTTGCCCGGCAATCTGATGCCCTATGCGCGCAACCCCAAGGGCGGCGAGCAGGCCATGCGCGAGCTGTTTGCTGCAACCGGTACGCAGGCTATCACTTGGGATGAGATCAAAACCATCCGCAAAGCATGGCCCGGCAAGCTGGTGCTTAAGGGTATTCAGCATCCCGACGACGCCGAGTTGGCATTGGCGGCAGGAGCGGATGGTGTGATCGTTTCCAACCACGGCGGTCGGCAGCTCGACGCGGCGCCTGGCTCCATCGACAGCCTGCCCGCTGTCGTCGAACGGGTCGGATCGCGCATGACGGTGATGCTCGACAGCGGCGTGCGTTCCGGCCTCGACGTGCTGAAAGCCATGGTGCGGGGCGCCCAGTGCTGTTTTGCCGGCCGGGCGTTCGTTGCCGCCTGCGCCTCGGCAGGCCTTGCCGGCGCGCCGTTCGCCATGCAGCTGTTCCAGGACGAGATCGATACCGCCTTCGGGCAATTGGGTATTTGCGGCCCACGTGAGGTGATAGGTGACCGCGGACGAGAATTTCACTAGCATGGCCTACCGCCATTGACCCGCTGCCTTGCCCGCACCATTTATCTGCGTGCTCGAAATGAGCAGCTGACGTCCTTAAGGTCCATTCAGGAGCCGCCGATGACCACTTTGACCCGCCGCACCTTCGCAACCGCGTTGGCGGTGGCAGCCGGACTTCCCCTCACTTTGTCCGCCCAAACTGCGCTTGCCGCCGGCAACGAGTTGCATGTGCTCAACTGGCAGGGCTACGGCACCGACGAGAAGTGGGCGCTGGAGGTTTTCGAGAAGAAGACCGGCATCAAGGTGGTGCACGACTACTTCAACTCCGAGCAGGAGATGTTGACCAAGCTGCGCACGTCGCCCGGCACCTACGACGTCGTGCTGATGAACAACATCTACGTCATGGACGCCGCCAAGGAAGGTCTGATCCAGCCCGTCGACGAGAAGAAAATCACCAACTTCGGCGACCTGTCGCCTGCCCTGCGCGATAGCGACCGCTTCGTGAAGGACGGCAAGCATTTCGCTGTGTCGTGGGTCTGGGGCGTTACCAGCTTTGCGATCAATACCGACAAGATCAAGCCAGCTCCGGATTCGATCGCGGCCATCTGGGATCCCAAGAATGCCGGCAAAGTGGGCTTCCGCGACGACGCCATGGAGGCGGTGCAGCTGGCGGCGCTGGCCACGGGCCAGGACATGAACAACCCGGCTGACCTCGGCAAGATCAAGGACAAGCTGAAGGCCCTCAAAACTCAGATCAAGACGCTTTGGTCGTCCGAGGACGAGTGGAACAAGCACCTTCAAGCCGGCGACTATGACATCGCCAGCTATTGGTCGGGCTCGGCTGCGCGCTCCAAGAAAGCGTTCAAGCTGCCGGTCAGCTTCATCATCCCGAAGGAAGGCGCCATCGGCTGGTTCGACGGCCTGACGGTCGCGGCCAAGGCGCCGAACCCGGACGGCGCGCACGCCTTCATCGACTTCATGGTCAGCCCCGAGTTTTATGTGCCGTGGGACAACAACGTCGGCGCTCCGGCGTCGGCCAATGCCAAGGCCAACGCCATGCTCCCCGAAGACGCGTTGAACCGGGCCGTGCTGAGCAATCCCGACGTCATGAAGCGGCTGCAGTTCATGGCTCCGGCCAGCGACGAAACGCGCAAGAAATACGACGAACTCTGGAACGAAGTGAAGACCGGGTTCGCGCAGTAGTCGGCGCACGCATAGTTTCCTCCTCTCCCGTTATTTGCCGGGAGAGGAGGAAGTAGCGTCAAACCACCGCACACGCCTCATCAAAGGTCAGGCGCGGCGAACGACCGAACAGGTTTTCCTCCGTGCCGTAGCCCAACGCGCAGATGAAGTTCGACTTGAAACGCCCATCGGGGAAGAACGCGGCGTTGACTTTGCCCTGGTCGAAGCCAGACATGGGTCCGCAATCGAGACCTTTGGCGCGTGCGGCGATCATGAAGTACGCGGCTTGCAACGAGGCGTTGCGCAGCGCTGTCTCGTGCAGCGCGGCCTCATTGCCCGGGTAGTCGAACCAGAAACGGGACTCCGGAGCGTGCGGCAGAAGTTTCGGCATCAGCTCGAAGAAGCGCATGTCGTAGGCGAAAATGGCAACGGCTGGGGCCTTCATGGTCTTGGCGCGGTTGCCCTCGCCCAGCGCAGGCTCCAGCTTCGCCTTGCCCTCGGCCGTGGTCACGAACGTGATGCGTTGCGGCTGGCTGTTTGCCGTGGTCGGGCCCATCTTGGCGATGTCATAGATCTCACGCAGCAGCTTTTCCGGAACCGCCTTGTCTTGCCAGCCGTTGCGCGTACGGGCTTCCAGAAAAATCGTGTTCAAGGCTTCATGATTGAGTTCGGCCATGGTGCTGCGCTTTCTTTGTGAAGTCAATTTCAATGCACTTGCATTTAATGGTTCGGCACCCCAATTCAAGACCTGCTCAGCGCGGTGAACGCTTTGGCCTCGCTGGCGGCTTAGGCCGGCGCGCCGGTTCCGGCTTGGTGACCTGGCGTGACGGCATCCGCGCGGTCGGTTTGCGCACGGCCGCCGGCTCCGGCGCACGGCCGGTCAGGCCCAGCGCCTCGGCATGCTGCGGACCCATCTGATCGCGCAGCACGCGGCGGTCCACCTCGACCACCTCGCCCGGTTTTAGGTCCTGAAGCTGGAACGGTCCGTACGAGGTTCGGATCAAGCGGTTAACGGTCATGCCGAGGCTGGCAAGCACGTTGCGCACTTCACGGTTCTTGCCTTCGCGCAGGCCGATCGTCAGCCAAACATTGTCGCCCTGCTCGCGATCCAACCGCGCCTCCATCGGGGCATAGTGCACGCCGCCGACGGTGACGCCCTTACTGAGCGCTTCCAGCTGCTCGAGTGTGACATTGCCCCACGCGCGGGCTCGGTAGCGGCGGATCCAGGCGGTCGAGGGTAGCTCCATGTGGCGCGCGAGAGCGCCGTCGTTGGTGAGCAGCAACAGGCCCTCGGAATTATAGTCCAACCGCCCCACCGAAATCACGCGCGGCATTGAGGCAGGTAACTTGTCGAACACAGTCTCCCGGCCCTCGGGGTCTTTGTGGGTGGTGACCAGCCCCTTCGGCTTATGGTAGCGCCACAGTCGTACACCGTCGGCTTGGGGCAGTGGTTTACCATCGACCACGATGGTTTCCTTGCCCGTTACCACCAGCGCCGGACTGGTCAGCGTCTTGCCGTCGACGACCACGCGGCCCTCCTCGATCCAGCGCTCGGCGTCACGGCGCGAACACAGGCCAGCGCGCGCGATCGCCTTAGCGATGCGCATGTCGCCGGCATCGGATTCAGGATCGGGTTTGGCGGTGGCGGCTTGACGGGAGCGGGGGGGCCGCATGAGATGCCTTCATGTTGAGATGGGATCGACCTTATGCCACCGGCCGTCCGCGATAGCCATATGCAGCTTGCTCTTGTCCAAGCAGCGCGCGCGTCCGAACGTGGCGAAGTGCCGGTGGGGGCTGTTGTCGTTGGGCCCGATGGAACAGTTCTGGCCGAGGCCGGCAACCGCACGCGCGAATTGCACGACCCGACCGCGCACGCCGAGGTGCTTGCGATTCGAGCCGCCTGCAACAAGCTGAAATCGGACCGCCTCACTGGTTGCGATTTATACGTAACATTGGAGCCCTGCCCAATGTGTGCGGCCGCCATCTCGTTCGCTCGCATCCGGCGGCTTTACTATGGCGCTGCCGACCCGAAGGGCGGCGGGGTCGAGCACGGCGCACGCATTTTCGCGCAACCAACGTGCCATCACGCGCCGGAAATCTACGATGGCATCGAGGCGGAACGGTCGGGCGCGCTGCTCCGGTTGTTCTTCGCGCCGCGACGATAGTTGGACCTAAAAACCCAATTCCAGCGTGAAGCCGCGATCGCTCGAACAGGCCCACAGGGCCTGCCGCCGTCCGATCATCACGTCGCGGCGTTCCTGGGCATTGTTGCGCGTACAGAACCGATAGTGGTCGGCGTAGTTCAGGCTCCATTCCGGACCGTCATAGTCGCATTGACGCTGCTGGTTGATCCCAGCCACGCGCACCGAACGCCGTGCGTACTCGTCGCATTCCGGATTGACGTAGTTGCGCGCTTGGCACTGCTGCAGGGCCGTATCGCGTTTGGCGGTCTCGCTGCTGAGCACGGCCGGACTGGCCTGCATGCAGAAGGCCACATGATCGTCGGCATAGCGGCTCCAGTTGGGGCCCGCAAAGCTACAATTCTGGCTGTCGTTGGTCTGCGCCTGCTGAACGGCGGACTGGGCATAGTCATCGCAGGCCTTGCGGCGAGTCACCTGCTGGGTGCACGCGACGATCTGTTGCCCACGAGTATCTGCCTCGGCCTTGCGCGCAGTGGGGCTGGCGTCCAGGCACCATTGCAGATGCTGCACGCGGCTGCTGGTCCAGGTCCTTCCGACAAAGCCGCATTCGTTGGCGGTGGCCTGCTGCACCTGTTTGACAGCGGTGTCGGCGTAGGCGCCGCAAGCTTGCTCGGCCTGTCCGGCGCTGGCGAAGCAGGCGGCCAAAACGCGTTCCCGTTCGGCGATATCGGAGCGCAAGGCCCGGCCGGGCGCGCGCTGGCAGGTGTCCTTCAAGCGGGCAACGTCGCCCGACCACAATCGATCATCGCCGCCAAGATCGCAACGCGCCTTGCGGGCCGATTCAATCTGCGTTGAGCTCACCCGCACATAGTGATCGCATTTCGGCCCGCTCTCGTCGGACGCCGAAACGGTGCAGCGGGCAATGTCGGCCGTGCGGGCTTCGGTCTCAGCCTGGGACTGGCGCCGGTCGACGCCCATGCACCAGCCGTAATGGCCCTGGAAATCAGCGTTCCAGCGCGCTCCCGAAAGCCTGCAGCCTTGGCTCAGATTCTGGTTATTGGCGACGATCGCGCGCTTGGCATAGTCGGCACAAAAGCCCTGTTTGCCGC
>JAYUAJ010000505.1:0-2982 GCA_043741375.1 Hyphomicrobiaceae bacterium
CCCGACAGGCGTCCTGGACGAGATGCGGTATTTCAATGGCCTCAGGGAAAATGTCGATGAGGCCGTTGCCCGTTTGGACACGATCGGCGGTCCGGACAGTCACACCAACTACCCATGGGGCTGGGCGATGGTGGGGAACACCCCTCTCAAGCGGTACAAACAGAACACGCATGCCGGTGGCATTCGAGATCCCTTCATCGTGCATTGGCCCGCGCACATCAAGCATGTCGGCTCAATCCGCTCTCAGTTTCATCACGTCACCGACATAGCGCCGACGATACTTGATCTGCTGAATATTTCAGCCCCAGCAGAATTCCACGGCGTCAAACAAATGCCTATGCATGGGATCTCGATGACGTACACGTTTCAGGCGGATGCGGCCGACGAACCAACACGAAAGAAATGCCAATACTTCGAAATGTTCGGTCATCGGGCAATTTGGAGCGAAGGTTGGAAAGCCGTTTGCTACCACGAACAGGGCAGCGACTTCGACGCCGACGAATGGGAACTCTACCACGCCGATGCGGATGCCTCGGAGGCCCACAATCTCGCCGCGCAGCATCCGGAGAGACTGACGGCTCTGATAGAGCTTTGGTGGGCCGAAGCCGAGGCACACGGCGTACTGCCGCTAGATGATCGCAGAGGCGGGGAATTGTTCAAGACGGCGCAGTTTCGCGGCAACACTGCTCGCAGAACGCGATTTGTCTATTACCCGCCGGTGTCACGACATTCGGCCGATGTCGCGCCGCCAACCGGCAATCGATCTTTTTCAATCAGCGCCGACTTCACGTTGAGCGGCAGCGATGGAGCCATTCTTGCGCGCGGCAGCGCCAACGGGGGTTATGCGCTGTTCGTGAAGGGCGGGCGCCTGATTTTCGACTACAACTTTTTTCATCATCACACCCAAGTTCGCTCTAACCAATCGCTGCCAGCCGGCCAGTGTGTGGCCGGCGTCAGGGTAGAGCGAAACGGCAAATCCGGAACCGCGACGCTCGTCATCAATGGCGCAGATTGCGGTTCGGTCGAAATTCCCGAAATGGTGGTCATGGTTTCATCGACGGGAATGGATGTCGGTCAGTCGATCGCACCGGTGTGCAGCGACTACGCACCGCCGTTTGTATTTCAGGGCGAGTTGCGTTCCGTAACCGTCGAGGTCGCGGCATCGAGACCGCCCGAGGCCAAACGCGAAGCACTCATGACCGAGCGCGTGACCAAGGGCCTGCAGTAGCGCGGGGCTCAGCCATGGCCAGAGGAGATCATCAGCGTGCGATAGAGTTCGAGTAACCGGGGTGCGCCAACAGGCGTCGTCACCGTCGAGACGGCGGTTGTTGGATCGAGCCGATGTGTACTCGATAAATAATTAGTAGGTAACCGTTGTAGTTATTGTATCGGTGTAAGTGAGAGGTGGTTGGGCAAATTCGGACAATGGGATAAGTGGAGTTTCTGCCTGAAGGCGGCGAGTCTGCCGCGCAACAGGAGAGACCATGACGAGACGGACGCGCCGGAATCATTCACCGGCATTCAAGGCGAAGGTGGCGCTGGCTGCGCTGAAGGGTGAGAAGACGCTGGCTGAGCTGGCTCAGATGTTTGACGTTCACGCCAACCAGATTACGACGTGGAAGTTGCAGTTGCTCGAGGGCGCGGCCGGGGTCTTCGGATCAGGGCCGCCGGAAGGTGCGGCCTCTCCTTCGGTCGACATAAAGGTGCTGCACGCCAAGATCGGCGAGCTGACACTGGAGAACGATTTTTTGGCCGGTGCGCTCAACAAGGCCGGCATGCTGAGCGCAAAGCGATGATCGACCGTTCACACGAACTTCCTCTGACTGAGCAGTCAAGGGTTCTGAAGCTTAGCCGAAGCAGCTTGTACTATCGGCCCCGTCCGGTTGCGCCGGCCGATCTGGCAATCATGCGACGGATCGACGATCTGCATCTGAACTACCCGTTTGCGGGCAGTCGGATGCTGCGCGATCTTTTGCGCGGCGAGGGCGTCGCGATCGGCCGCGAGCACGTCACAACGCTGATGAGGCGGATGGGCATCGAGGCGATCTATCGCCGGCCCAACACGTCAAAACCCGAGCCGGGACATAAGATCTACCCGTATCTGCTGCGCAATCTTGCAATCGAGCGACCGAGCCAAGTGTGGGCGATGGACATCACCTACATTCCCATGGCGCGCGGCTTCGTCTATCTCGCCGCCGTCGTCGATTGGTTCAGCCGCAGGGTTCTGGCCTGGCGGTTGTCGATCACGATGGAGGTCGAGTTCTGCCTCGACGCCGTCGAGGAGGCGCTGGCCAGACACGGCAAGCCGGAGATTTTCAACACCGACCAGGGTAGCCAGTTCACCAGCGCGGCGTTCACAGGCTTGCTGCTGAAGAACGATATCGCAATCAGCATGGATGGCCGCGGCTCATGGCGCGACAACGTTTTCGTCGAACGGCTCTGGCGTTCGGTCAAATACGAGGAGGTCTATCTCAAGGCTTATGAGAGCGTTGCCGGGGCGCGTGTCTCGCTCGGACGGTATCTGGATTTCTACAACCGCAAGAGGCCGCATTCGAGCCTTGACGCGCGAACGCCGGAACGAGCCTACTTCGATCATATGCCGCTGGTCGAGGCTGCATGAAAATCGACGCCGTTGCCGCTCATCACTCCGGTCGGGCTACGCCCTCCCTGTGTGCTGACCGGCCACGCCAAACAAGGAAACAAACCGGCCGAGATTCCACTTATCGACGGCGAAACGCTGTCTCGATGATCCCGGCCACCTCTCCCCTTGGCCGCTGGCGTGACCTCGAAACTTTGGGAAGTGTCGGATATAGTCGCGCTGATCGAGACACAAGAAGCTAAGGACGCTGCGTGATCTACTTCTGTTGCCAGTCCCTCAAAGGCGCCAGCCGCAGGCACGAACCGAGCGTGCCAGAGGAGTTAAAGAGCGACGCTTACCTAGAGTATGGCCCCGGACGGCTATGGTTCCTTCGCGACAAAGAG
>JAYUAJ010000506.1:0-2979 GCA_043741375.1 Hyphomicrobiaceae bacterium
GCGGGCGGCAAGGACCTCACGGTGTCGGCGGTCGAAGACGGCAAGCAGGCGGCCGAATCGATCCATCGCACGTTGAGCGTAAGCGGCTGATGAACAGCAATCAGGAGACCATTCATGGCTGATCTGCGCGCCAATTTTATCGGCATCAAGTCGCCCAATCCGTTCTGGTTGGCGTCAGCGCCGCCCACGGACAAAGAATACAACGTGGTGCGCGCCTTCAAGGCGGGCTGGGGCGGCGTGGTCTGGAAGACGCTGGGCGAGGCAGGGCCGCCAATCGTCAACGTCAATGGCCCGCGCTATGGCTACGTGCACGGCCCCGACCGCCGCCTGATCGGCCTCAACAACATCGAGCTGATCACGGATCGTCCGCTGGAGGTCAATCTACGGGAAATCGCCGCCGTCAAGAAGGCCTGGCCGGATCGAGCCATGGTTGTTTCTCTGATGGTGCCTTGCGAGGAGAAATACTGGGCCGACATTCTCGCGCTTGTCGAAACCACCGGCTGCGACGGCGTCGAACTGAACTTCGGGTGCCCGCATGGCATGAGCGAGCGCGGCATGGGCTCGGCCGTTGGCCAGGTGCCCGAGTACATCGAGATGGTCGCGCGCTGGTGCAAGGCGCACACCCGCATGCCGGTGATCGTCAAGCTGACGCCGAACATTTCCGATATCCGCAACCCCGCGCGCGCTGCCAAGAAGGGCGGCGCGGATGCGGTGTCGCTGATCAATACTATTTCCTCGATCGTCAGTGTCGATCTCGATAGTTTCTCGCCCAACCCGAGCATCGATGGCAAAGGCAGCCACGGCGGCTATTGCGGCCCAGCGGTAAAGCCCATCGCGCTCAACATGGTGGCCGAGATCGCCCGCGATGCCGCCACGCGCGGACTGCCGATATCGGGCATCGGCGGCGTCACCACCTGGCGCGACGCGGCCGAGTTCATGGCGCTGGGCGCGGGCAACGTACAGGTGTGCACGGCGGCCATGACCTACGGGTTCAAGGTCGTCGAGGAGATGGTCTCCGGTCTCAGCAACTGGATGGATGATAGGGGGCACACCTCAATCGGTGAGATCGTCGGCCGCGCCACGCCAAACGTCACCGACTGGCAGTTCCTCAACCTCAACTACGTCACCAAGGCGCGCATCAACCAGGACCTCTGCATCAAGTGCGGGCGCTGCCACATCGTCTGCGAGGACACGTCGCATCAGGCCATCACGGCCGTGGTCGACGGCAAACGGCACTTCCAGGTCATCGACGACGAGTGCGTGGGCTGCAATTTGTGCGTGAGCGTCTGCCCGGTCGAGGACTGCATCGACATGGTGCAGATGGTGTCGGGAACGGACCCGCGGACCAGGTCGGCGATTTCAGCCAAGCCCGCCAACTGGACCACGCACCCCAACAATCCGGCGCGCAAAGTGGCGGCGGAGTAAGCCTTCTCCCCAGCGGGAGACGGCGATGGAGCCACGGCTGGCGACGGCCGGCGACCGGCAACGACGCCATTGTCCTGCCAGCGATGGCGATCCTGTCCCTAACTGCCGTCTGGGCGGTTGTCGGGCGACCCCTGGGGCGCGTAAGACTCATCCCTTGTGTCGCCCACCACCCGGACCCCGCCCATGCCCCTGAACATCGCCTGCCAGATGGACCCGATCGAGCGCACCGATATCCGGGGCGATTCGACCTTCGCGCTGCTCCTGGAAGCGCAACGGCGCGGTCATGGGCTGTTCTACTATACGCCGCAGAACCTCACCCTGCGCGACGGCAAGCTCACGGCCAGCGGCCACGGCGTCACGGTCAAGGACGCCCTGGGCGATTTCTTCAAGCTTGGAGAGCTGCGTACGGAGGATCTCGCCTGCCAGGACGTGGTGCTGCTGCGCCAGGACCCGCCGTTCGATATGTCCTACATCACCAACACGCACCTGCTTGAGCTGATCCATCCGAAGACTTTGGTCGTCAACGATCCCGCGCACGTCCGCAACGCGCCGGAAAAGCTCTGGATCCTCGAGTTCCCCGACCTGTTGCCGCCGACCATGGTGACGCGCTCGGCCGCCGACGTGATGGCGTTCCGGCGCGACTATCAGGACATCATCGTCAAGCCGCTGTTCGGCAACGGCGGAGCTGGCGTATTCCGCATCACGCCGGACGACACCAATCTGGCCTCGCTGATCGAGATGTTCCACGCCAGCTTCCGCGAGCCGTTCATGGTGCAGCAGTACCGGCCCGAGGTGCGAGCGGGCGACAAGCGCATCATCCTGGTCGATGGCGTGTTCGCCGGCGCCATCAACCGCGTGCCCGCGGCCGGGGAGACGCGCTCCAACATGCACGTCGGCGGACGGCCGGAACCGACCACGCTGACGGCGCGGGAGCGCGAGATCTGCGAGCGGCTCGGGCCGGAGCTGAAACGGCGTGGACTGATCTTTGTCGGGATCGACGTGATCGGCGATTACCTGACGGAGATCAATGTGACGTCGCCCACGGGCATCCGGCAAGTGAAGGCGTTCGGCGGGGCCGATATTGCCGCGATGATTTGGGATGCGATTGAGGCGAAGCGGTAGGGGGTGGCCGCGGCGTGGTTAGCCCTGACGGCAGGACTACCGCCGATACCGGCCGTTGTTCTTGGTGGGGCGGTACGGCAGAGGCGGGCCAGGTGCGATGTGCGCCGCGCGAATCCCCTCTCCCCGTCCTTCACGGGGAGAGGGTCAGGGTGAGGGGCGGCAGCGAATCCGGTGCTCATCAAACACGTCCGCTTAGCCCCGATCGCGACCGTGCATGAGAACAATTGGTGACCGGAGAATCTGGGCTAGTTGCGTCAGTGACACCCGACCGAAGCCAAGATTGATCGACGGCCGCTTAGTGGATACGATAGCGGAAGGTCAGCAAGGGCCAGAGAGCTTCTTCTAACAGTTAGCGATGGCAACAACGTTCACATTTACGATCTTGCAGAGCCCAATGGGCACATACCAAGAGAAAGCATGACATTGCCACCC
>JAYUAJ010000507.1:0-2961 GCA_043741375.1 Hyphomicrobiaceae bacterium
GGCTTACCGAACTCACCCAGAAGCGCCTTTTCGAAACCGGCGGCGATGCCATTCAGCGCCACGCGATCCTGCGGACGCTTCGGGCCAGCCAACGAGGGCTCAACGCTTGCAAGATCCAAGTCCAACGTCGCGGTGAACACCGGATCGGGCGCGCCCGCGACGCGGAACATGCCTTGCGCCTTGGCGTAGGCTTCCACAAGCGCCAGCCGATCCGATGTTCGGCCCGTGGCCTTGAGGTACTTCAGCGTATCGCCATCGACGGGGAAAAACCCGCAGGTCGCGCCATATTCCGGCGCCATATTGGCGATGGTGGCGCGATCTTCCAGCGACAGATGGTCGAGGCCTTCGCCGAAGAACTCGACAAATTTTCCGACCACGCCTTTCTTGCGCAGGATCTGTGTCACGGTCAGCACGAGGTCGGTCGCCGTGATGCCTTCGGCCATCGCGCCGGTCAGTCGCATGCCAACGACTTCGGGAATGAGCATCGACACCGGTTGGCCGAGCATGGCCGCCTCCGCCTCGATGCCGCCGACGCCCCAACCGAGTACGGCCAGGCCATTGACCATGGTGGTGTGGCTGTCCGTACCCACGCAGGTATCCGGGAAGGCCTGAGTGACGCCGCCGATCTTCTTGGTCCAGACGGTTTGGGCCAGATACTCCAAATTCACCTGATGGCAGATACCCGTGCCCGGCGGCACAACGCGGAAATTATCGAAGGCCGACGCGCCCCAGCGCAGGAATTCGTAGCGCTCGCCATTGCGGGCGTATTCCATCTCGACGTTCTGCCTGAAGGAACTGGCTTTGCCGAACGAATCGACCATCACCGAATGGTCAATAACGAGATCGACGGGCACCAGCGGGTTAATCTTCTTGGGGTCGCCCCCGAGGGCCACCATGGCGTCGCGCATTGCGGCGAGGTCAACCACGGCCGGAACGCCGGTAAAATCCTGCATCAGCACGCGGGCGGGGCGGTAGGCGATCTCGCGCTCGCTCGTCTTGTCGGTCAGCCACGTCACCATGGCGCGGATGTCGCCGGCCGAAACGGTCTTGCCATCCTCGTGGCGCAACAGGTTCTCGGTCAGCACCTTCAGCGACACCGGCAGCCGCGATATCCCCGCAAGGCCATTTTGCTCGGCGAGCTTGAGATCGAAAATCTCGTAAGTGGCTGATCCGACTTGCAGAGTGCGGCGGCAGCGAAAACTGTCGGGATGGGCGGTCGTGCTCATAGGAGGCCTCGCGCGATTGGCGGCTTGTGATTGGGTCTCCCTAATATATAGCAAGGGGCGGGCGGCATAGCCCGCATTTACTGCGGTGTACCAATAGCTGCCGCCAAATGAGGCCTGCCGGATCGCCGATGCAACTTGTGATCGACCAGCTGACCGTCAATCGTGGGAACCGCCGTGTGCTCGAAGGGTTCTCGTTGAAGGTTTCTTCAGGCGAGGGCCTGCTGCTGACCGGTCCGAATGGCGCCGGCAAAACCACGCTGCTGCGGACCATCGCCGGGTTTTTGCGCCCGGATGCCGGACGGGTATGGTTGGAGGGCGCTGAGGAGCCCGAAGACGTCGGCCTGCACTGCCACGTGATCGGCCACCAGAACGGCATCAAGCCGAGCCTGACGGTGGCGGAGAATCTGACGTTTTGGGCGCGCTATCTCGGGGCGGGCGACGGGGCGGCCGTCGAAGCCGCGCTGCAACGCATGAACCTTGCGGAAATCGACGACTTGCCGGCGGGCTACCTTTCGGCGGGCCAGAAACGCCGGCTCGGTCTCGCGAGGCTTTTGGTGGCCCAGCGTACCCTGTGGCTGCTTGATGAGCCGACGGTGTCGCTGGACATAGCCTCGACCGCGATGCTGGCGAACGTGGTCGCCGAGCACATCAGTGGCGGCGGCATGGCGATCGCGGCCACCCACATCCCGCTGGGCATCGCCGCGATGCGGGAATTGAAGCTGGGGCGCGCGCCATGAGCAGGTCCGCAGGTTGGGTTAGCGCGGCCACTTCTCGTGCGGTCGGGCTCGGCGCCAATTCCGCGCGTAACCCAACGTCTGCCCGTGCGGTGTTGGGTTACGCGCGGATGCTGCATGTTGCACCCCCCGAACATAGTGCCCGCGCCAACCCAACCTACGGCTGTGGCGCCGGCGGTGCCTGCCAATGAAACCCTTTCTGGAACTGCTGGGTCGCGATGTTCGGCTAGCCTTGCGCGAAGGCGGGGCCATCGGCACGGCGCTCGGCTTCTACTTGATGGTGGTGGCGATCTTGCCGCTCGGTCTGGGCCCGGATCTCAACCTGCTCTCGCGCATCGCTCCTGGCGTGCTGTGGATCGCGCTGCTGCTGTCAGCCCTGCTCTCGGCCGACCGCATCTTCCACGCTGATCATGAGGATGGGACGCTGGAAGCTCTCTCCCTCGGACCGCTTCCGCTGGAACTTATCGCCGTCGCCAAGGCCACGGCGCATTGGCTGACGACGGCGCTGCCGCTAACACTGCTCGCACCCTTGCTAGGCCTCATGCTGAACCTCGAAGCCTCCGCCTATCTGCCCCTCGCCGGAACCATGCTGATCGGCACGCCCGCCATCAGCTTCATTGGCTCCATCGGCGCGGCGCTCACGCTGGGCCTCAGGCGTGGCGGACTGCTGCTCTCGCTGTTGGTGCTGCCGTTGTTTATCCCGGTCCTGGTGTTTGGCGTCAGCGCCATTTCGGCCATTGTCAGCGGCCCAGGCAGTTTTGTCAGCCCGTTGTTGATCCTCACAGCTTTTAGCATTGCCTCAATTGTGCTCGCCCCCATCGCCTCGGCTGCGGCATTGAGATTGCAACTGGGGTAAAAGGGCGCCCGCCGCACCGCATTGCGCCTGCCACATTCACCGCCTAAGACGGACCCATGTACACAATCGCCAATCCCGCCCGCTTCATGCAGCTCTCAGCCGTCGCGCTACCCTGGCTGTGGGCGCTGACCGCGATCGTCGCCGC
>JAYUAJ010000508.1:0-2956 GCA_043741375.1 Hyphomicrobiaceae bacterium
TCAACGGTCCCGCCGATCTGGTCCGGGGCGAGATCTACAACGGCGGTGCGGGCAACGATACGCTGGTGCTTTATGGGACAGTCGACCTCACCAAAGTCACCGTGCGGAACATCGAAAGCGTTGTCGCCTATAGCGATGTCACGATCTCGACCAAGCTGCTCGGCGCGCTGTCCTCGATCCAGGCCGAGACGCTGACGCTGGCCGACAACGGCGCGGTCGATTTCAAGGGCGATTTCAACGTCCGAACCGTCGTATTGGCCAAAGAGCAATCCGTATCGATTGGCAATGGCTACGGCATGACGATTCTGGGCAGTTCCGGCGACGACCACATCACGGCCGGCTCGGGAGCCACGATCAGCGGCGGCGGCGGCGATGATCGCATCACGCTCAACGGCGGCGTTGTCGATGGCGGAGCAGGCGACGACAGGTTGATCGTTCAATCAGGATCCACGACCCTTACCGGCGGCAGCGGCCACGACCTGTTCGTATTCGGCGGTGGCGCGTCGCCGATCTTCAGCACCATCACCGATTTCGCACGCGGCGCCGACAGGCTGGACCTGTCAGCGATCGACGCCGACGTCACCCGTACCGGCAACAACGCCTTCCGCTTCATCGGTTCGGCCGCCTTCAGCGGTCACGCCGGCGAGCTGCATTTGGTCTCGGCCAATGGCGCGACGTCCCTCGAGGGCGACACCAACGGCGACGGCTACGCCGACATGATCATCGGATTGAACGGTGCCAGCATCGGCGCGCACGACATGGTGCTGTAAGAGAAGCGGTGCCAGTGGGACTCCCAGTATGCCGCGCGCCCACCTCCGACTGGGTGTCAGACACCTGATTGGGGTTGCTGACGGTGTGCGGAGGTTGCGGTGTCTGACACCGAGCCACTCCTCACACCATCACCCTCCCCTCCTTCCCGATGGCCTTGCCGATCACGTCATCGGGCACGTCTTCGCCCAGCAGCATCTCGTTGTGCGCCTTGCCGCTCGGGATCATCGGGAAGCAGTTGGCCAAGGCCGCCACGCGGCAATCGAACAGCACCGGCTTCTTGCTCTCGATCATTTCCATGATCTTGTCATCGAGCTCGCCTGGATGCTCGGCGCGGATGCCGTGGCCGCCATAGGCTTCGGCCAGCTTGACGAAATCGGGCAGGCTGTCGGTGTAGCTGTGCGACAGGCGGTTGCCGTGCAGCAGCTGCTGCCACTGGCGCACCATGCCCATGTACTGATTGTTCAGGATGAAGATTTTTACGGGAAGGTTGTGCTGGATGGCGGTCGACATTTCTTGGATGTTCATCAGGATCGAGGCGTCGCCGGCGATGTCGATGACGAGACTGTCCGGGTGCGCGGTTTGCACGCCGATGGCTGCGGGCAGGCCGTAGCCCATGGTGCCGAGACCGCCTGAGGTCATCCAGCGGTTCGGCTCCTCGAAGCGATAGAACTGCGCCGCCCACATCTGATGCTGGCCGACTTCGGTCGTGATGTAGGTGTCGCGATCCTTGGTCAGCGCGTAGAGCCGCTCGATGGCGAGTTGGGGCATGATGACGTTCTTGTTGGCCTTGTACTTGAGGCAGTCTTTTGCGCGCCAAGTGTCGATCTGCTTCCACCAGCCCTTCAGCGCTTTCTTATCAATCGGCGCCGCCTTCGCCCGCCAGACCGTCAGCATATCGGCCAGCACATTGGCGCAATCGCCGACGATCGGGATGTCGACGCGGACGTTCTTGTTGATCGACGACGGGTCGATATCGATGTGGATTTTCTTGGAATGCGGGGAGAACGCGTTGATGCGCCCCGTGATCCGATCGTCAAAGCGCGCGCCGACGCACACCATCACGTCGCAATCGTGCATGGCCATGTTGGCTTCGTAGGTGCCGTGCATTCCAAGCATGCCGAGCCAAAGCGGATCGGCGGCCGGGAAGGCGCCGAGCCCCATCAGCGTCGAGGTGATCGGAAAGCCCGTCAGCTGCACGATTTCGCGCAGCAGCTGCGAGGCCTTGGGGCCGGAATTGATGACGCCACCCCCGGTGTAGAACAGCGGGCGCTTGGCTCCAGCCAACAGCTCCACGGCGCGATCGATGGCGCTGGGCTCGCCCTTGACTCGCGGATGATAGGCTTTCTTTGAAAAATCCATCTCGGCAGGGCTGACATACTCCCCCTTGGCGAACTGGATGTCCTTGGGGATGTCCACGACGACGGGGCCGGGGCGGCCGGTCTTGGCGACGTGGAACGCCTCGTGCAGCACGCGTGGCAGGTCCTCGATCTTCTTCACCAGCCAGTTGTGCTTGGTGCAGGGGCGGGTGATGCCGACCGTATCGCACTCCTGGAAGGCGTCATTGCCGATCAAATGCGTGGGCACCTGACCCGTCAGGCAAACGATCGGGATGGAATCCAGCAGCGCGTCTGTGAGGCCGGTGACGGCGTTGGTCGCGCCGGGACCCGACGTCACCAGGACCACTCCCACTTTCCCAGTCGAGCGCGCATAGCCTTCAGCCGCGTGCACCGCGCCGCCCTCCTGGCGCACCAGCGTGTGCTTGACCTTATCCTGCTGAAACATCTCGTCGTAGATCGGCAGCACCGCGCCGCCCGGATAGCCGAAAATGTGCTCGACACCCTGATCGGCGAGCGCCTTTAGGACCATTTCTGCGCCAGTCATTGTGCGTGCCATGTCGTTGTCTCCGGATGAATTTGGAGCCAGCTGGCAAAAACTCTCCCCTTCTGGCCCCGTCAAAAGGCCAGTTTGGGAGGTTCGCGGCGGCAAGCCCTCATTTCTGGCTATTAGGGTAATGGCAGGTCGGGGCAAGGGTCAACAGAAAGCCGATTCAAGCCGAGCCGCCGATAAAAAATCCGCCAAATTGCGTTCAAATTGACTTTACGCCGTTAGCGGGGCAGCAGCCCTGTATGCAACCCAGGATTGCAAAAACCGACATGCTCAGCGATGCTAGGATCAGACGAAAAAG
>JAYUAJ010000509.1:0-15471 GCA_043741375.1 Hyphomicrobiaceae bacterium
CGACGCGCGCTGCACGTAGAGAGACCCCGTAGCTCAGCTGGATAGAGCATCGGTTTCCTAAACCGAGGGTCGCAGGTTCAAATCCTGCCGGGGTCGCCAGTTCTCGGTTGGTGGAAGTTTCTGCCGTTAGTCCTGCAGGATGGCCAATGACCCCATCGACTCGCCGAAAATTTGGCCGTGCGGGCTTCGACCTCACGGCCATGGGTTTTGGCGCTGCGCCCATTGGCAATTTCAAGCAGGCGATCAGCGAAGAGACGACCAAGGCGATGATCGATTGCGCCTGGGACGCTGGCCTGCGCTACTTCGATACCTCGCCGCTCTACGGCCACGGATTGTCGGAGCTGCGGCTTGGGCACTACCTGCGCTGGCGGCCGCGCGATGAGTATGTGCTCTCGACCAAGGTCGGTCGTTTGCTTGAACCGGCGTCGCGTTGCTCCATCAATTTCGCGCCCTGGGTCAATGCGGGCGCGTTCAAGCTGAAACTCGACTACAGCTACGACGCCGCCATGCGCTCGTTCGAGGACAGCCTCCAGCGTCTCGGTCTGGAGCGCATCGACATCGCCTGGATCCATGATTGCGACGTGTTCAATCACGGCGTCGAAAAGCAAAAGGTCTACTTCAAACAGGCGGTGGGCGGAGCTTTCAAGGCTTTGGAAAAGCTGCGCGACCAGAAGCTGGTGAAGTCCATCGGCTGGGGCCTGAACGAGTGGGAGGTCTGCCACGAGGCGTTGCAACAAACCGACAGCGACAGTTTTCTGTTGGCTGGCCGCTACACGCTGCTGGAGCAGGAGGCGCTGAACGACTTCCTGCCCTTGTGCGAACAACGCAATGTCGCCATCGTCATCGGCGGCGGGCTCAACGGCGGCATTCTCGCCAAGGGCGCGCGGCCGGGAGCAACGTGGAATTACTCGCCGGCGCCAGAATGGGTGCTGAAAAAGGTCGATAAGATCGAGGCCGTCTGCAACGCCCACAAGGTTCCGATGGCGGCGGCCGCCCTGCAATTCGTGATGGCGCATCCCGCCGTCGCCACCCATTGCCCCGGCACGCGCACCGTCGCACAGATGGAGCTGAATTTTGCCTGGAACACGCATCCCATTCCGGCCGCGCTCTGGGCCGATCTCAAGCGGCAAAAATTGCTGCGCGAGGATGCGCCAGTCCCGGGGTGACGTCCAACATCACCCATGTCCCCAATCATCGGGATTGGCCGAGTTGCCGGGCGACAGACCGAGGATGTCGCCGTCCGTCGTGACCCCGAGCCCGAGGACGGTCCGGTTCGCGTAGTTGAAGTAGGCGACCACCTGGTTGATTTCGAGGATGCGGCCGTCGTCGACGCCGGCTTCGCGCATGGCGGCAAGACTGGCTTTCAGCGCGTCCTCCGCATGCGGCGCTTTGGTGAGCGCTGAGGCGTAACGAAGGGCCGCCTGCTCCTGGGTTGAGAAGACATCGGCGAACTGTTCCGACACCAGAGCGCCGCGGATCGCATTGGCGCGGACGTTGTCGTTCAACAAGCGCGTCAGTCCGGCGAAATGGTGGTCGAAACAATAGGCGCAGGCGTTGAGCTGGCTGACATAGACGCCGATGGTTTCGAGAAACCACTTTGGCGTCGTGTTGGCGGAATGATGCAGCACGTATTTGTAGAGGGCCATGTGGCCTTCCATGCTGTGCGGGCGCAGGCTGTGGGCCAGCATGATATTGTCGACAGTGTCGCCGGGCCCTTTGATCCGGTCATAGAGGGCCTTCAGCCGGCCGGTCGCCTTGGCATAAGGGATATGCGTGATCCACATGGGATTGGGCCTTTGCTGATGCGAAGGGGGAGGCGCTACTTGATCACCGACACCTTGCTCCGGTCCATCGTAATCGCGACCGCCGCCACCAAAATTGTCCCAAACACGATCTGCTGTGCAAACACGCTGACGCCCACGAAGGTCATGCCGATGCGCACGACCTGGATGATCAGTGCGCCGAGGAACGTGCGCCAGATCGTGCCGACGCCGCCGGTCACGGCCGTGCCGCCGACGATGATGCAAGCGACGGCGGGCAGCAGAAACTCGTTGGCTAGCGTCGGAGAACCTGAGCCTAGCCGCGCGCCCATGACGATGCCTGCCATTCGGGCAGGGCAATGCGCTGATCGGCCAGGGGCGGTTGTTCACGACCATAACCGCGGTGGTGGTTGGCGGCACGGCGCTGTCGGGCGGCGCGGGATCGGTGCTCAATACGGTCGTCGGCGTGCTGATCGTCGTGGTGCTGGCCAACGGCATGGTGCTGATGGGGGTGCCGCCTTTTGTGCAGCAGGGCGTGCAGGGGCTTCTCATCATCGCCGCCGTGGCGCTCGCGCTCGACCGGTCGCGCATGGACATTGTGAAATGAGCGGACCCATGGCCAACCCCGTCCCCAGCCTCGAAGTTCGCCACATTTCTAGGAGCTTTCCAGGCGTGAAGGCACTCGATGACGTCAGCATTGCCATTTATCCGGGCGAGGTCGTCGGCCTGATCGGCGAAAACGGCGCGGGCAAATCAACGGTGCTGAAAGTGCTCAATGGCATCTATCAGCCCGATGCTGGCGACATCCGGATCAACGGCGATCCGGTTCTGATCCGCCGCCCGCGCGACGCCTTCGACCGCGGCATCGCCATGGTGTTCCAGGAACAATCGATCCTGCCCAGCCTCTCCATCGCCGAGAACATTTTTCTTGGGCGGGAGGAGGAGTTCTTGCGATTTGGCTTCATCGACAAGCGGGCGATGAACGCGGCGGCGGCGGTGGAGATCAAGAAGGTTCACCTCGATCTGCCGCCGTCGCGCAAATGCGCCGACCTGACGTTCGCCCAACGCCAGATGGTGGAGATCGCCAAGGCGCTCTCCCTCGATAGCCGTATCACTGGCCGGCTGACGATCCTGCTCGACGAGCCGACTTCTGTGCTGGAATCGGCCGAAGTCGAGCTGCTGTTCCAGATCATCGGCGAGATGAAAAAGCGCGCGTCCATCGTCTTCATCTCGCACCGGCTCGAAGAAGTGCTGACCATCTCCGACCGTATCGTCGTCATGCGCGATGGCAAAGTGGCAAAGGAATTTTCGCGCGGTGAGGCGACGGTCGAAGATCTTCACACGCACATGGTTGGGCGGCAGTTGCATCACGAATACTACCGTGAGGCGCGGCAGGCGACGCCGAGCGGCGACGTGATCCTGTCGGCAAAGGGGCTTTCGCGGGCCGGGTCGTTCCGCAATGTCAGTTTCGATCTGCACAAGGGCGAAGTGCTGGGGATCGCCGGGGTGATCGGCTCGGGACGCGAGGACTTGGCCCGTTGTCTCGCGGGGCATCTCGCTTTCGACAGTGGCACGCTGCACGTTAACGGGAGGGACCTCACTGGCGGCTCGGTGCTGCGCGGACGTCTCCGGCATCAAGACGACGGCCACGCGCGATGGCGACGGCTGGCGGCTGTCTGGCACAAAACTCTGGATTCACAACGCGCCCGTCGCCCACACGGCCTATGTGCTCGCCCGCACCGATCCCGCCGCCGGCCATCGCGGCATGAGCATTTTCATCGTCGATCTTGCCCTGCCGGGCGTCGCGCGCGGGCCTAACGAACACAAAATGGGTCAGCGCGCCTCGCAGGTGGGCGCGCTGACCTTCAACGCCGTGACGCTGCCAGGGGATTCTTTGCTGGGGGAACTCAATCGCGGCTTTCACATCATGATGAGCGTGCTCGACAAGGGCCGCATCGGTATCGCGGCTCTTGCGGTTGGCATTGCGCAAGGCGCGCTGGAAGCCGCGCTCGGCTACGCCAAGACCCGCCGCCAATTCGGCAAGCCCATCGCCGAAAACCAGGGCCTTGCCTGGATGCTGGCCGACATGGCCAAAGATGTCACCGCCGCCCGCGCCCTCGTCCATCGCGCCGCCTTGCTGATGGATCACGGCCATCCGTGCACGATGGATTGCTCCATCGCCAAATGCTTCGCGTCCGACATCGCCGTTGCCCACACCGCCAACGCCGTGCAGATTTTCGGCGGCTCTGGATATATTCAGGGGTTTGAAGTCGAGCGACTGTACCGCGACGCGAAGATCACTCAGATCTACGAGGGGACCAACCAGATCCAGCGCACGATCATCGCCAGGGAGTTGTTGAAGGGGTGATCCCCAATGTCAGCACCGCGCCGGGCTTCGTTTCAGCCCCGGGACTCCCTTATGTTGCATGGCGGCAACACTGCCTTCCAGAAGCGGCCCCGTATGGACTTCGTGATTGATCCATGGCACCGCTCAGGAGTGCATTAGCTTAGCATGATTCAAAAGCCGGGCCGCTCGACGGGTTTGAAAGATTGCAGTCACGATAGCTGAGGGCAGCATGCTCACATTTCGCAAAAAGCTAATTCTTCTGGCTGTTTGTCTCGCGAGCTTCGCCCGGTCCGGTAGCGCAGGCCAAATGACGCAAGCTGCGCCGGATGGTCCGCTCGCTGGCGCGTCTTCGGCAACCGCCGTTCTTCCCGAGGCGAAAACCAGCGCGGGCGCAACATCGAGCGCGCAAGTGGCACCCGTGACGACCAGAGCCGCCGCGCCTTCGCTCGCTGCTGCGACCACAACCTCAAGCATTGCGGTCATCGAAGCGGTTCGCAACACGCTCGCAGACAAGTCTCTCGTCGGCAAAGACCACCTGGCCGATGATATCGCCGCGCTGGTCGCTGGCTACAGCACGCGGGACGTGGCGCTGTGGACCAAAGACGGCGCTTACACCGACAAGGCCAAAGCCATCATTGCCGAGCTCAGGAAGGCCGACGACTGGGGCCTTGAGCCGTCCGACTTCGCGGTCCCCGATCTCGCAAGGGGCGCCTCCTCCGATGCCCAGGGCGCAGCCGAAGCGCAGCTTGCCCTGGCGGCGTTGAAGTACGCCCGGTTTGCCCGGGGTGGGCGGCTCGATCCCGTGTCGCTCAGCAACATTCTCGACATGCAGCCGCCGGTCAAGGACCCGAAGATCGTTTTGACCGAACTGGCCGATGCGCCAGAGCCGGATGCCTACCTGCGTGGGCTCAATCCCAAGCACGCCGGGTTCGAAAAGCTGCGCCAGGCTCTGCTCAAGGCGCGTGGACCGAAGCCGGAGGAGGCGAAGATCGACCCTGCGCTGCTGGTGAAATTGCCAGATGGCAAGCAGCTCAAGCCGGGCGCGGAGGACGACCAGATCACGCTGCTACGTCAACGGCTGAAAGTCCCAGCTGAAGGCTCGGATAAGGAGCGGCGTTACGACGACAAGCTGGTGGTTGCGGTCAAGGCCGTTCAGGACGCCAACGGTGTCCGTTCGAACGGCGTCCTCAACAATCGAACGCGCCAGGTCCTGAACAAAGAGGGCCAGCCCAAAAACGCTGATCCCAAGCAAAACATCGATCGTCTGCTGGCCAACATGGAGCGCTGGCGCTGGTTGCCGACTGACCTTGGCGCCTTCTACGTGATGAACAACATTCCCGAATTCCAGAGTGAGATCTGGAAGGGCGATGAGCTGAAGCTCCGGCAGAAGATGATCGTCGGCCAGCCGTCATGGCCGACGCCGGTGCTCGCGGCCAGCATGGAGTTTGTGATCTTTCACCCCGCGTGGGGCATGCCCCCCGGCATCATGGCGAAGGAGTTGCAGCCGCGCCTCAAGAATGCGTCGGGCGGCTTCTTCGACCAGCTGTTCGGCGGCAGCTCTGGCGGCGCGCAAGTGCTCGAAGACTACAAGCTGACAGCCACCTTGAACGGAAAACCGGTCGATCCTAATTCAGTCGATTGGGGCAACGTCGACATTCGCAAGTATGGCTTCACCCAGCCGCCGGGAGCGAGCAACCCGTTGGGCCTGGTAAAATTCCGCTTTCCGAACAGCCATAACGTCTACATGCACGATACGCCGCAACGCAATCTGTTCGGCCAGACATTCCGCGCTCTGAGCCATGGCTGCATGCGCGTCGCCGAACCGCGCAGGACCGCAGAAGTCATTCTCGCCGAAGACAAAGGCTGGTCCGCCGACAAAGTTGGCGACCTCTACAAGGGCGGCGGCTCGGTGACGCTGGACCGGCAGGTTCCCGTCTATCTCGTCTATTTCACGGCCCGAGTCGAAGATGACGGTCACCTTGCGACGTTCGCCGACATCTACGGCAACGACGGCCGTGTCATTTCGGCGTTGCGCGGGCACCCGGTACGTTACACAGCGCCCCAGGCCACCGATCCGTCCGAAGCAGCCGATCAGTCCACCACCAGCCGGCCCCGGCGGCGGCACGCGGGTTGATACGTGAAAGGCGCGGCTATCGCTAGTCGAGGTGGAATACCGGTTCCATCGCCGCCCACCATGCGCCGGGCTCGCGCGTCTCCAGCGGGCGCTGCATGGGCATGCACAGCGCCCACCAATTCTGCGTCGCCGGATCGGCGGCCATCTTGGCCATATCGGACACGTAGTCGGCTCCGTGATATTCGAAATAGGCGAACATCAGGTTCTCGGGCTCCTTCAAGAAGATCGAGTAATTGCTGATGTTGCAGGCCTTGATCTGCTCCAGCACTCTTGGCCAGACGGCGGCGTGCTCGCGCTTGTATTCGGCAATACGCTCCGGCGCGATGCCGATGATCTGGCCGATGCGCTGCATGTCCGCCTCCCTCAGGTAATGGTGGCCGCCGATCCCGCGACCGTCTGCGCCTTGATCGCCTTCCAGTCCCAATCGATGCCGAGGCCTGGCGCATCGGACGGAACGGCATGGCCCGCCTCGATGCGCATCGGACTTGATGTCAGCGTATCGAGCTGCGGGATATATTCAACCCAGCGGGCATTGGGCACGGCCGCGCACAGCGATACATGCAGTTCCATGAGGAAATGCGGGCACACCGGCACGTTGAAGCATTCCGCCAGATGCGCGACCTTGAGCCAGGGCGTGATGCCGCCGATGCGCGCGACATCGACTTGCACGATCGAGCAGGCGCCTTGCTGCAGATATTCACGGAAGTGCAGCGGACTATAGAGGCTTTCGCCAACGCCGATCGGTATCGTGGTCGATTGCGACAGCCGCACATGGCCGCCGAGATCATCCGCCGTCAGAGGCTCTTCGAGCCAGGCGATGTCGATGGGGGTCAGGCAGCGGGCGCGCCGGATGGCTTCGTCGATGGTGAAGCGCTGGTTGGCGTCGGTCATGATCTCGAAGGCGGGACCCACGGCCTTGCGTACGGCCTCGAGGCGGGCGACATCCTCCGACACGTGCGGCCGGCCGATCTTGATCTTCGAGCCGCCAAATCCTTGCCCCTTGGCGGCCAGCGCATCGTCCACCAGCGCAGCCGTCTCGATGTGCAACCAGCCGCCCTCGGTGGTGTAGAGCGGTATGCGCGACTGTGCGCCACCGGCGGCGCGCCACAGCGGTTCTCCGTGACGACGGCATCTGAGATCCCACAGGGCGGTGTCGATGGCCGCTAGCGCCAGCGAGGTGATGGCGCCGACAGAGGTGGCATGGGTGAGGAACAAGAGATCGCGCCAGATCTTCTCGATCTCGCCGGCGTCTCGGCCTATCAGCGCGGGCGCCAGCGTACGCTCGATCAGCGACATGATGGCCGGACCACCAGTGCCGATCGTATAGCTGTAACCCGCGCCAACCGCGCCATCGGTGTCGGTGATGCGGATGATCGGCGTTTCCTGGCTGACGAAGGACTGGATGGCGTCGGTGCGCTTTACCTTCGGCTTCAGATCGACCATCAATGTGTCGATACGGACGATTCTTGCCATATCTATGCCGCCTTGCGCTCGTGGATGACGCTCATGATGGCCTGGCTCACCCGGTCGTAGTTGCGGTCGTTCTCAACCTCGCCCTTGATGCGGTGGCCGTCCATCACGAGGATACGGTCGGCGACATCCACCATCTCGGTCATATCCGACGTGATGAGAAGAATAGCCGTTCCTCCGCCCGCCATTTCGTGAATGAGGTCGTGCAGATAGGCCTTGGTCTTGATGTCGATACCAACGGATGGCTCATCGATGATCAGCAACTTCACGCCCGCAGCGATCCATTTGGCCACCGAGACCTTCTGCTGATTGCCGCCAGAGAGATTGCCGATGGTCTGCTGCAGCGATGGCGTCTTGACTTCGAGCTTGGCGATGACCGGCCCAACGTCGCGGGCGACCGTGGCATTGCGCAGAAAACCGAGCCACGACGCCAGCCGCCGCCAAACCGTGATGCCGGCATTGTCCAGAACGGAATGCAGGAGGATGAGGCCCTCGCCCTTGCGATCTTCGCTGACATAGCCGATGCCATGCGTGTGCAGCGCATCGGCAACGGTCGTGATGCGAGCCGGGATGCCATTGATCTGCAGATCGCCGCCCGTTTGCGGCGACAGGCCAAGAATCGATTTGGCGAGTTCGCTGCGCCCAGCGCCCACCAGACCATATAGGCCGACGATCTCGCCGGGTCGCACGGTGAGATTGACGTCGCGATGGCCCGCACTTGAGGAGAAGTTGCGCAGTTCGAGATAGGGCGCCGCCGCGGGTTTGGCGCGAGGCGCCCGGCGCGCGATCCGCTCGGCGCGGCCGATCATCATCTTGACAACGTCCTGCCGCCCGAGACCTGCGAGCTGGACGCTATCGCAAACATTGCGGCCGTCGCGCAGCACAGTGACGGTATCGCAAATCTCAAACACCTCTTCGAGCTTGTGGCTGACGAAGAGGATAGCGACGCCGTCCGCCTTCAGCTTGCGGATGATGGTGAACAGAGCCGCGGATTCGTTCGGCGTCAGCGAAGCCGTGGGCTCGTCCAGCAGCAGCACGCGCGAGCGAAGAGAGAGAGCCTTGCCGATTTCGACCAACTGCATCTGGGCGACGCTGAGGCGTGAGACCGGCGTGCCCGGGTCGATGTCCAGATCGAGCGTCTTCAGCCACCGGACGGCCTCCGCCTCGACCGCAGCGTGATCGACACGCGACAGCGAATGTGCGCCCAGCCGCTCAAGCATGATGTTTTCAGCTACGGAGAAGCGCATGACTAAGTTGCGCTCCTGATGCACCACGCCGATGCCCCGGGCCGCCGCCTCGCGCGGGCTGGCAAAGCGCACGGAAGCGCCATCGAAAGAGACTTCGCCCGCGTCCGGAGCTTGCAAGCCGGTGATGATTTTGATCAGCGTGGACTTGCCCGCGCCGTTCTCGCCCAGCAAGGCGTGCACGGAGCCAGATGTCAGCGACATCGACACGTCGTCGAGCGCCCGCACACCTGGGAAGGTCTTGGTGACGTGCCCGATGCCGAGGATGCCTGCCATCTTATGCGCCCTGCATGGCAAGCTTGCTGAGACGCCATTCGCGGAAGCGGTTGATGCCGACGGCCCAAAGGATGAGGCCGCCCAGCACGATCTGCACCACGAACGGATCAATCGAGAACAGCACCAGCGCCTGGGTGATGATGGCGATGATGACCACGCCAAAGAAGGTGCCCGCGACGCTCACATGGCCACCGGCGAGTGACGCCCCGCCGATTACCGGGGCGGCGAATGACGAGATCAGCCAGTCGTCGCCGATGGTCGGCTGGCCGATCTGCAGACGTGCGACCAGCATCATACCGGCCGCCGCCGCCAGCAGGCCCGAAAGCGCATGCGCCCAGATCACAGTACCCGTCGTGTCGATGCCCGACAGTTCTGCTGCCTGACGGTTGCCGCCAAGCGCAAGAATGTAGCGGCCGATGCGCAGATGGCGGAACAAATACCAGAGCCCAACTGCGGCCAGCAGCGCCGGCAAAATCAGCCATGGGATCGGGCCGAATATGGCCGTATTGCCGAATTGCTTGACGCTGTCGGGCACGCCGTAAAACGGCTGGGCTTTTGTGATGCCGAGATTGATGCCCTTGAAGATCTGTAAGCTCGCCAGTGTGATGATGAAGGCCGAGATGCCGGTTCGTGCAATGACGACGCCGTTGGCTATGCCGGCGGCGGCGCCGATCAGCAGCCCAAGGATGATGGCGAGCGGTGCGGGAACGCCGAAGACCTCGATGGCGCCGACAAAGCAGATGGCGACGAGGCCGCCAAGCGCGCCGAGGGCAAGATTCATCTGCCCGACGCCGATGATGACGAGCTGGCCGAGCGCGATCACCATGTTCACGGCGATGGCCGACAGCAGCACGAGAATGTTGAAGGACGACAGAAACGCTGGCTGCAGGAAGGAGATCACGGCAATCGCCAACAGGCTGACCAGCGCGGGCCCAGCCCAGTCATTGTCAAGCAATCGAACGCCGAGGCTCTGCCGCATCACACCATCCCCCGCCGCCGCAGCAGCGTATGCCGCGCTTTGTCGAGCAGCACGGCCGCTAGCAGCATCAACCCGAGAAAGGCCTGCACCCAGAACTCGCTGACGCGCATCAGCAGAAGGCCGCTCGTGGTGACGGTGACGAAGGTTGCGCCAAGCAGCGTGCCGATGACGGAAACGCGGCCGCCAGTCAGCAGCGTGCCGCCAAGCACGGGCGCCAGGAATGCGGGCAAAAGCCAGTCCTGGCCGAGGTGACCCGCCATCGAAGGCACCGCAGCGCCGGTGCGGGCGGTCAACATCAATCCCGCCAGCGCGGCGAGGGCGCCCGTCAGCGCATGACACCAAATCAGTGTGCGCCGCACTTCGATGCCGGAAAGCTCCGCAGCCCGCGCATTGGCGCCGGCCGCCAGCATCTGCCGCCCAAGTGTCGTCAGCCGGTACAGCACCAATAGGCCTGCGCAGACCACAAGCGTTGTGACCAGCATCACGGACATTGGGCCGACGACTTTCATCTTGCCGAACGCGGCCACGGCTGGCGGCAAGCCATTAAACGCCTTGGCCTGCGTGAGATAGATCATCACACCGAAGAACACGCTCATGCTGGCCAACGTGATGATGAAGCTGTGTACGCCTGAACGCACAACCGTGACGCCGTTGATGGCGCCAAGTGCGGCGCCAAGCAGCAAAGCGACAATGATAGCAACTGGAAGCGCCAACCCCAGCCGCTCCAACGCGAAGCCGAAGACCATGGCGGCGCAGGCGCCTATGGCGCCCACGGACAAATCCAGCCCGCCGGTGACGATCACCGCCATCATGGCCAGGCCAATCATGGTGTCGATGCCGATCTGGCGGCTGAGCGTGAACAGGCTGAAGGGCGTGGTGAAGCCGGGCAGCGCGGTCGCAAAGATCAGCACGGCGACCGCGATTAGCGATGCAAGGCCAAACTCGTTAGAGAGCAGGATCTGCAACGCCGCCGACGGACGCGCAACTTCGGCGGCGGATGGATCAAGCGTCGTCGCAGGTTCAGATGTGGCGCTCGTCATGCTGTGGTTTCAATCGACCCAAACAAGCGAATAAAGACTGAAACAAAACAAACGGGAAGGCCGCCGATCTGTTCGGCAGCCCTCCGCTCCAGACCTGTCACGAGGCGGGAGGAGACCTCACGAGCAGGTCATGTAGTCCTTCTCGAAGTTGGCGAGAATGGTTTTGGTGATGCTGCGCATGGCGTCGACATAGTTGTCAGCCTGCGACGCATCGACAAACACTGTGCCGCTATCGACGAACTTATTGGTCAGCGCATTGGACTTCCACGGCGCGCCGTCCTTTAACTTGCAGCCGCCGCGCAGCTTGTTGAGCACATAAGAGCCAAGATAGCCCTGGCCATAGGGGTTCTGCAGCATCGTGCCGTTGACGAAGCCGTCCTTGATGGCCTTGATCACCACCTCATCATGATCGATGCCGACCATCTTGATGCGTTTGTCGCCAAGCTTGCGCAGCGAGTTAGCGGCCGTGACAGCCGGCACCCAAGCCGTCGTAACGATGCCATCCACGTCCGCAGCATGGGCCGCGAGGTAAGCGTTGATCTTTTCTTCAGCCGGTTGCGGCGCATCGATATCGGCGATAACCTGCACAACGGTCACGGCGCCGTTGGTCTCATCGGCGGCCTTCTTCACCGCGTCGATGCGAAGCTGCGTGTTCGGATCAACCAGGAAGCCGGTGAAATGCGCGATGCGGCCCTTGCCGCCCATCGCCTTGATCAATTCCTTGGTGCCAAGATAGGCCGAATTGCCGGTATCCGTACCCATGCAGAATAGGGCCGGGGTCGGATCCTTCAGGCAGCCTGCGGTGGCGATGGCGATGCCCTTGTTGTCGACGATCTCCTGCACAACAGCGTTGGTGCCGACGGCATCGCCCGGGAAGATAAGGAAGGCATTGTAGCCTTGCGTCAGCAGGCTTTCGAGCAATTGGCTCTGTTGTGCGAGTTCCCACTTCTGCGGCACGCGGTAGTCGCCGGCGGCAAGGCCGAAGTCCTTCATGGCATCCTTGCCGGCCTGTTCCCAGGCAGCGAAATAAGGATGCGGTCCGCCTGGCACCAAGGCCACCTTGGTATCCGATCCGGCCTGTGCCACGCCGGTTACGGCCGCAACGACAACAGCGGCCAAGCCAAATTTAACGAGAGATAGACGCATGAACGATCCTCCGTAGTCGAATGACCTCGCAGGCTTGGGGGTTCCGATGTTTGCTTGCGCTGCGATACTGAGATGCTAGTATACAAGCACACAGGGCGCAAGTGCTCCCTCAACCCGATACGATCGCAGCAATGACCGTCAGCCACGCTGTGCAAACAGGCCTCGAAGAGTGGACACAAGCGGCCAAGATCAATCGGCAACTCTCGGCCGCTGATCAGGTCTATGCCCATCTGCGCGAGGCGATCATCACCTGCCGTCTGCCGCCCAACGAGGCCGTCAGCGAGAACCGGATCTGCCGCATGTTCGACGTTTCGCGCTCGCCGGTGCGCGTCGCGCTGACGCGGCTGGCCGAGGACGGTTTGATCCAGATCTTTCCGCAGCGTGGCAGTTTCGTTGCGCCGATCAATCTGAGGCAAGTGCGCGAGGGCCAGTTCGCCCGGGTCGCGCTGGAGGTCGCCTTGCTAGAGAAAGCCGCAGCAGGCTGGTCCAAGAGTTGGTCGCAGCGCGCCCGGCGCGGCATTAAGATGCAGAAGCAGCATGCTGCTTCGCGCGACACCTGGAACTTCTACCTCGACAACGAGGAGTTTCACCGCATGTTCGCCGAATGCGCTGGCCTTGAGGGCGTCTGGGTGACCGTGCAAAGCGTCAAGACGCTGTTGGATCGGATCGGGCATCTGGCCAATCCAGTGCCCGGTCACATGCAGCGCATCATTGCCGAACATGACGCTATCATCGAGCAGCTCGATGCGGGCCATGCGCGCGAGGCGATTGAGGCCATGCGCGCGCACATCAACTCCGTGGATATCACAATCGCGCGGTTACAACCGCTTTTCGCCAGTTACTTCGTAGGCTGAGGGCTGTCCGAGCACGGCGGGGCATGCTCGGCAAAAGCCACAGCTGACACATTATGTATAGACATAATTTCGATATTCGCATAGATAGCGCCACGGCAACAGGATTTTGCTGCTCACTCAACGCATCGTCAGAGGCGCATGTTGATCGCTCTTGTGCTTACCCCCGGAGAGACGACGCTGGCCCAGTTGGGGCGCGTCTATGGTGAAGAGTTACCAGTAATTCTTGACCGAAAAGCCAAGCCTGGTATCGAGGCAGCGGCAACCGTGATTGCCGCGGCGGCCGCAGGCGATTTGCCGATTTATGGCGTGAACACCGGGTTTGGCAAACTGGCAAGCCTGCGCATCGCTCCAGCCGATACCGCGACCTTGCAGCACAATCTGATCCTCTCGCACTGCTGCGGCGTCGGCGCGCCGATCTCGCGACGCCACACCCGGCTGCTGATGGTGTTGAAGTTACTAAGTCTCGGGCGCGGCGCTTCTGGCGTGCGGTGGGAGTTGATCGAACTGCTTGAGGCGATGCTCGCCAAGGGCGTGACGCCTGTGGTTCCGGCGCAGGGCTCGGTCGGGGCGTCGGGCGACCTGGCGCCGCTGGCGCATATGACGGCGGTTCTGGTCGGACATGGCGAGGCCGAGTTTGCTGGGCGCGTGATGCCCGGCGCCGATGCCCTGGCTGCGGCTGGGCTGACACCCATTCCGCTGGGGCCGAAGGAGGGGCTGGCCTTCATCAACGGGACACAGTTTTCGACTGCGTTTGCGCTGGCGGGATTGTTCGACGGCTGGACTGCGACCCAATCGGCTCTGGTCATATCTGCCTTATCAACCGACGCGATCATGGGATCGACGGCTCCACTGCGCGCCGAAATCCACGACCTGCGCGGCCATGCGGGCCAGATCGAGGCGGCGGCCTTCATGCGCGAGCTGCTGGATGGCTCGGAAATCCGCGAAAGTCATCGTACTGGCGATTCACGGGTGCAGGACCCGTACTGCATCCGCTGCCAGCCTCAGGTTACCGGCGCGGCTATGGATGTTCTGCGCATGGCAGCTCGCACGCTTGAAATCGAGGCGAATGCAGCGACCGACAATCCGCTGGTGCTGGTGGGGGATGGTCAGATCGTATCGGGCGGCAACTTCCACGCCGAACCAGTCGGCTTTGCCGCCGACATGATCGCCTTAGCGCTGTCAGAAATCGGGGCCATTGCGCAACGGCGCGTGGCTCTCATGGTTGATCCGGCGCTGAGCTACGACTTGCCGCCGTTCCTGACACCGCGCCCAGGCCTTAACTCGGGTTTGATGGTCGCCGAGGTGACGACCGCCGCCCTGATGAGCGAGAACAAGCATATCGCCATGCCTTGCGTGACGGACAGTACACCGACGTCTGCCAATCAGGAGGACCATGTCAGCATGGCCGCGCACGGCGCCGTTCGATTGGGCAAAATGGTTAAGAACCTGAATGTCATCTTGGGTGTTGAGGCGATCTGTGCCGCCCAGGGGATTGAATTCCGGGCACCGCTGAAGACCAGCGCGCGCCTGCAAGGCGTGGTGGCCCGGCTGCGTCAGGACGTGGCGAGCCTAGGTGACGACCGCTATCTGGCACCCGATCTCGCCGCCGCCGCCTGGCTGATCAGCAGCGGTGCTCTGGTGCAGGCCAGCGGCCCGGCCATTCCTGAACTTACTCCATGGGGAACATGACATGTTCGACCGCAAGAACAGCCGTGACGTCTACCCTGCGACCGGCACCGAGATCACCGCAAAGTCCTGGCTCACCGAAGCGGCCATGCGCATGCTGATGAACAATCTGCATCCGGACGTCGCCGAAAATCCGCACGAACTGGTGGTCTATGGCGGCATCGGCCGCGCTGCCCGCAGCTGGGGCGATTTCGATCGCATTGTCGCGACGCTGAAGGATCTTGAAGCCGATGAGACGCTGGTGGTCCAATCGGGCCGCCCCGTCGCCGTGGTGCGCACGCACAAGGATGCGCCGCGCGTGCTCATCGCCAATTCCAATTTGGTGCCGCATTGGGCGACCTGGGACCATTTCAACGAACTCGATCGAAAGGGGCTGATGATGTACGGGCAGATGACCGCCGGGTCCTGGATCTACATCGGCACTCAAGGCATTGTACAGGGTACCTATGAAACCTTCGCCGAGGCGGGACGCCAGCATTATGGCGGCAGCCTCAAGGGCAGATGGATCTTGACTGGTGGCCTCGGCGGCATGGGC
>JAYUAJ010000510.1:0-6953 GCA_043741375.1 Hyphomicrobiaceae bacterium
TCGCCCCCGACCGGCACTTCTATGATCACATTCACGTCGTCCGGCGGGTTAAAGCCAGCAAGAATAGCGTCGATGCGCATGGGTTTGGTCTCCGATCCAGGGTGTGGATGGTGACTAACCTGCCCGGCGCCCACCCGGCAATAGGTTCGGCCCAGCTTGGTGAGTTCAGTGACCCTTCAGCCATTCGCGGGCGCGGCGCTGGGCCTCGGCGACCTGAGCCTTGGTCATCTCGCTGGCGATCTCGGCGCGGTATTCCTTGGCCGCCTGATTGCCGCGCAGCGCGGCGAGGTTGAACCACTTGTGCGCCGTCACCGTATCGGCCTCCACCTCGCGGCCGAGGGAATACTGCAATCCAAGCTGGAACAAAGCGTCGGCCGAGGCCAAGCCTGCGCCCACGTTGGCGGTCTCAAACGTCTGCATATCAGCGCGTGCCATGCCCGAAATACTCCCCACAAAGCTTGGCGTTCCGTCATCGCCAACGCTCGGGAATGTCCACGGCGCCCGGAGCGTCGGCGTTGGTCAAGAGAATGGCGGGGCTTGCCCAACAAGGCGTAAACGCGCTGCGGGCGTTTTGGCAGCATTCGGATAACAGAGATTGCCGGACTGTTGGCGCCCGGCCCGGTTCGGCGCAAAAATCCCGGAACCGACGTGGTTTTAACGCAATTGGCGCAATTGCCCTCAGAGTTTGCTAACCATATTTGCAAATCGAGCCTCGGGGGCTAGGCAACAACGGCGCGCGTCGCCCGCTCGCGGACGGCGTCGGCTAAGGCGGCGGTGCCGGCATTCTTGGCGTTCAGTTTCTTTCTGGCATCCGAGGTCGCAAGCACGATGCAGCGGATCGCCTCGTCAGCGATGCGCCGCCCAACCGTGGGATCGAGCAGCACCTCGCCGAGCCGCGCGACGTAAGCCTTGCCGGCCTCGCCCTCGATGTCACTGGGACAGTCGCCGGCACTCGTTTTTTTCTCTGCAAGCAGTCGCATGGCAAACAGCATCAGGTTCTTGGCCGGATAGCGCTCCCACGATTTGGTGTGGAGATGCGCGTCCAGGGCCTCGCGCGCCCGCAGCACCATGACGCCAGTCAGAAAATACGGCGCGATATCCTTGTCGCGCCCGAAGATCTTGTCATTGCGGATCTGGTCAATGATGGGCTGCCGGCCTTGGTTGTTGATGTTCTCGGGGTGCGGCAGGAAGGCGGACGCAAACGAGCGCGCCAGCACATAGGGCGTCAAGACCTTGTAGCGCTGATCGGCCGGTGCGTCGGCGAACTCGTCCTGGCGCCGCTCGAACAGGGCGCGATTTTCAGGACGGGTTGCGTGGTCGGCAAAGCGCCAGGCCAGCGCATCGACGACTTCGGCGCCGGTGAACAGCCGCGTCTCGTCAACCGGCGTCTGCCGGTTCAATCCCAGCGCGGTGCGGCCAGCCAAGGCATTGTCAGTGGTGACGATGATTTTGACCGGGATGCAGATCTCGTCGCCAAGAGCATCGGCCAGGAGATCGCGGTTTTCATAAAGCACGTGACAGGTCTGACAGCCGTTGGGGATCTGCGCCCCAGACAGCCTGAGCTGGCCGGCCCCGTTCAGCTGGTGCGTCTCGGCCAGGATGGCGATGCCGTTGCTGCGAATGCCGAATTCGTGCCGTTCGATGGGGTCCTTCAGCGTTTGGCTCATGGCGTTGTTAACGCGCTGGCCCGAGCCCAGATAGCTGCGGATGTTGCGCGCGAAGATGCCGTGCCGCAGCGCCAGATCGGGCGGATCGGTCTGGCGTTCCGTGATCAGTTCGAGCAGATCGCGGGCGCTGAGAAACCCGATGTAGCTTGCCGCCACATTGGACGGCTGCGGCACCCGGACGAAGTTGGCTGCTAGCAAGTTCAGGTCTAGGCCATGCCTTTCGGGCTGTCGGCGCTCAATCTCGGCGGCATCGATCACGGCCTCGATCCGCCGCCGGTCGAAGGCGTGAAATTCGACCCGTGAAAATGCGTCCGGCACCAGTCCGATCTTGCTTTGCGCGGTGGAAATCACGCGCTGGATATTGTCGTCCGGCGTCAGCACTTTCGGCCAGACGAAATACATGGCGCATTCGCACGCGCCGCTGATCTCGTTATCCTCCAGGAGGCCGA
Organism: Hyphomicrobiaceae bacterium; assembly: GCA_043741375.1. Lineage (GTDB taxonomy): Bacteria > Pseudomonadota > Alphaproteobacteria > Rhizobiales > Hyphomicrobiaceae > JANYHF01. The sequence continues at coordinate 2,117 of JAYUAJ010000510.1, forward strand.
AGATGCGCATCTTCAACTCGACCCATTCCATGATGGTCGGGTTTATGCCGGTCGAGTCCGACCCGTCGTTGAGAAAGAACGACAGCACGCCATCGCTGAAACCGGAGATCTTCTGGCCAAGCCGCTTGCCGCTGGTCTCTTCGCTCGTGGCTTGCACGAACACGAAGCTGATGTGGGGACGCTCGCCTTCGGCCAGAGCAGCCTCCAGATCGAGCAAATTGTCGTCGGGACGGATAGGTTTGTCGTCGAGGCACACCACGATGGCATCGAGCTGAGTATCCTGCGCGCCGCCGACCAGGATCTTGCGCTCGCCGCGCCAGGACTGCTCGGCCAGAAAATCGTTGAGATTACGATGCAAAAGCACGTTGTGCGTGAAAAACGCCTCGGTCGTGCTGCTATCTGCGGCTGGCAGGCCGTGACGCAGCGCGAACGCATTCTTGGCAGCTTCGATACTGGCGGAAAGTGCCATGACACCCTGATCCGGAACACTGAGGCGGACTAACAGCCGGAAAGAGCATTGAGCATGGCCGGACGGCCCGGTTCAAGTCGTTGAAAACACTGTAGTCAGATCGTCAGCTGGCCGCCCAGCCAAACCACGCGGCCGGGAGGAATTTTCAGAAAGTCGGTGGCGTCGTTGGCAAGCCGCGTGAGCATGATGAAAACTTGGTTCTGCGCGTCGATGAACGGGTTGGTGGAGCCCGACTTGAGGTTGAAACGCGACAGAAAAAACGAGGTTTGCATGATGTCGAAGTGGTAGCCGTATTTGCGCGTCGCCAGCAACACGCGCGGCACGTCCGGCGTCTGCATGAAGCCGATCTTGGCGACGATGCGCACCATGTTGTCGTCGATCCGCTCGATGGTCAGCTGGTCGTCGACCGGAACGCGCGGCACGCCAGCGGCCTTGATATGCAAGACCACGTTCTGCTCATGTAGCACCCTGTAATGCTTGAGGTTGTGGAGTAGGGCGCTGGGCGCGCTGTCCGGTGTGGTTGTAAGGTACACGGCCGTGCCCGGTACGGTTGTAGGCTTGGAGCGGGCGAGACTCTTCATCAGGCCTTCGAGCGGCACCGACTCGCGGCGCTGGCGATCGTTCACCATGCGCACGCCGCGCGCCCAGGTCCACATGATGGCCATCAGGACCAGGCCGAAGGAGATCGGCAGATAGCCGCCGTCCAGAAACTTCAGGCTGTTGGCGCCGACGAAGGCGATATCGATGAGCAGCAAGGGAGCGCACACCGCGATGGCCCACTGCAGCGGCCATTTCCAGAGCCGCGACACGACGATGAACGCTAAGAGCGTGTCGATCATCATGGCTCCGCTGACGGCGATGCCGTAGGCCGAGGCCAATCCGTCCGAGGATCGGAACACAACCACAAGCGACACGACGCCGATCAACAGCAGCATGTTCACGCGCGGCACATAGATCTGCCCGGCTTGGGTCTCCGAGGTGTGCAGGATCTGTAACCGCGGCAACAGTCCGAGCTGGATGGCCTGCTGCGTCAGCGAGAAGGTGCCGGTGATGACCGCCTGACTGGCGATCACCGTGGCCGCCGTCGCAAGACCGATCATCGGCACGAGGGCCCAATGGGGCACCATCAGATAAAATGGATCGCTGGCCGCTTCCGGATGAGCCAACACAAGTGCGCCCTGGCCGAGATAGTTGACGGCGAGCGCCGGCAGCACCACGGCCATCCAGGCCATCGCAATGGGGTCGCGGCCGAAGTGTCCCATATCGGCGTAAAGGGCTTCGCCGCCGGTGACGGCCAGGATCACCGATCCCAGGATCAGCAGGCCAATGAAACCGTGGTTAAACAGGAAGCTGACGGCATAGGCGGGATTTAGGGCCACCAGCACGTGAGGCGCCGCGGCGATGTTGACCAGGCCCAACACGAACAGGCTTGCGAACCAGGCCAACATGATCGGGGCGAAGAAGTCCGCAACCTTTTGCGTCCCGCGGAACTGCACGCCAAACAGCACAAATACGATCAGAATCGTGACGGGAACGACGAATTTCTGGAACGCCGGCAGCGCAATGTCGATGCCCTCGACGGCCGAAAGCACCGAGATGGCTGGCGTCAGGATGGCGTCGCCGTAAAACAGCGAGGCGCCGATGATGCCGAGCATGAACACCGGCAGTGTGCGGCGCCCGATCGCCGTCGTCGCCAGCGCCATCAGCGAGAGCGTGCCGCCTTCGCCCTTGTTGTCCATGCGCATGACGAACAACACGTATTTCACGGTCACCATGACCATCAGTGCCCATAGGAGCAGCGACTCCAGCCCCAGCACCTGGGTGGCGAGATCGCCGGACTTGTCGATATGGGCGAGCGAAATGCGGAAAGCGTAAAGCGGGCTGGTGCCGATGTCGCCAAATACGACGCCCAGGCTACCAAAAGCGGGCAGGAGCAATAGCCCGCGGCGGCCGAGTTGGGTCAAGGGCGTACCGGCGCCCTGCGGCGCCCCCCCGGTTGAAGCTGTCATTAGTGCAAAGTCCGCGCAGTGACCTGTTGCGAAGGGCAAGGCCCAGAGACGGCGCGGCGCACCGAGAGAGGGTCTGCGAGAAACGTCGGCGACCGAACCCGCCATATTGCGCCGCTTCATAGCCCATGGCATGAGACACCGCAACAGGCGCCCGGCGTCATGGCGAATGGCCGGGCGGCGACAGACAATATTTCGAACACTGCCCGCTATCCGACCCCCCACCCTAGCCCTCCCCCTCAAGGGGGGAGGGAATCTGGCCTCTGGGTGGTTGACAAATCTGCCCAACCTCTTGAGCGCGAACACGGGCGGAGGCCGCCTCTTGAGGGGGAGGGTTGAGGTGGGGGTAGCAGCGCGGGCAGATTAAAGGAGTGGGCCTATGACAGCAGAAGCAAAAGCCAGTACAGCCGTCGCCCACAAGGACATGGCCAACGCCATCCGCGCGCTTTCGATGGACGCGGTGCAGAAGGCCAATTCCGGCCATCCCGGCATGCCGATGGGCATGGCCGATGTGGCGACGGTGCTGTTCACCAAGTTTCTGAAGTACAACCCCGCCGAGCCTAACTGGCCTGATCGCGACCGCTTCGTGCTATCGGCGGGCCATGGCTCCATGCTGCTTTATTCACTGCTCTACCTCACCGGCTACCCGGACATGGATATCGGCCAGATCGAGGCCTTCCGGCAGCTTGGGTCCAAGACCGCCGGCCATCCCGAGCATGGCCACGCCTCCGGCATCGAGACCACCACGGGGCCGCTGGGCCAGGGCCTCGGCAACGCCGTTGGCATGGCGCTGGCCGAGCGCATGCTGAATGCGCGCCACGGCGATGCGATATGCAACCATTATACTTATGCGATCGTGGGCGACGGCTGCCTGATGGAGGGCATCAGCCACGAGGCGATTTCGCTGGCGGGGCATCTCCGGCTCTCCAAGCTGATTGTTCTTTTTGACGACAATTCCATATCGATCGATGGCGCCACCAGCCTGGCGGTGTCGGACGATCAGGGCGCGCGCTTTTCCGCTTCGGGCTGGGCCACGGCGAAATGCGATGGGCACGATCCCGAAGCCGTCGCCAAGGCCATCGAGGCCGCGCGCAAAAACGACCGGCCGACCATGATCGCCTGCAAAACCATCATCGGCTACGGCTCGCCCAAGAAGCAGGGCACCTCCGGCGTGCACGGATCGCCTCTCGGACCCGACGAAATTCTCGCCGCGCGCAAGCAACTGGGCTGGGACGCTCCGCCGTTCGTGGTGCCCGAACCGATCCTGACAGCCTGGCGCGCTTTTGGTGGGCGCGGGGCCGAGGCTTATGCCGCTTGGACCAAGGGCTCGCATAAGCTGGACAAGCACGGTCTGGCGCGGCTGCACGATCCTATCGACGCCGACACGTCCGAGGCCATCACCAAGGCGGCGGCGGCGCTCAAGGCCAAGTTCGTGGCGGAAAAACCAAAAATCGCGACGCGCGTTTCTTCGCAGCAGGTGCTGGAGAGCTTGATCCCGGTGGCCCCCGCGCTGATCGCGGGATCCGCCGACCTGACCGGCTCGGTCGGCACCAAGACCTCGCATTACAAACCCGTAAAAACCGGAGAATTCGCAGGCAACTACATCCACTACGGCGTCCGCGAACTGGGCATGGCGGCGGCCATGAACGGCATGGCGCTGCACGGCGGGCTCGTCCCGTTCGGCGGCACCTTCCTGGTGTTTACCGACTACGCCCGTCCCGCCATCCGCCTGTCCTCGCTGATGGGGCAGCGCGTCATCTATGTCATGACGCACGACTCCATTGGCCTTGGCGAGGACGGCCCGACGCATCAGGCAGTCGAGCATCTGGCTAGCTTGCGCGCCATTCCCAATCTGCATGTGTTGCGCCCGGCCGACCCCGTGGAAGTCGCCGAATGCTGGGAAATCGCGATCCACGCCCGCTCAACGCCATCGATCCTCGCGCTCTCGCGCCAGAATGTGCCGACCATGCGCACGGGCGACGTGAGCAAGAATATGTCCGCCCACGGTGCTTATGTGCTGCGCGAGGCGGCCGGCAAGCGCGACGTGACTTTGATTGCAACGGGTACAGAGGTTCAGATCGCCGTCGAAGCCGCCGAGGCCCTCGCCAAGGATGGGATCAAGGCCGCAGTTGTCTCCATGCCGTCCACGGATATTTTCGACAAGCAACCGGCCGCTTACCGCGCCGAAGTGCTGGGCGCCGCCCCCCGTATCGGCATCGAAGCCGCGGCGAGTTTTGGGTGGGAGCGCTGGCTGGGCGACAACGGCGTGTTCATCGGCATGCCAGGTTTTGGCGCTTCGGGGCCGTATGAAAAGCTCTATGAGCATTTCGGCATTACGTCCACCAAGGTCGTCGAGGCGGCG
>JAYUAJ010000511.1:0-2948 GCA_043741375.1 Hyphomicrobiaceae bacterium
GCCGCCGTCCCGGCCATGGCGAAGGCCATCGCGATGCCCTCGGTGTTGCGCCGGGTTTGCGACTTCATGCCAGCCACGTCCGACTTCACCTGCGCCACGTCGTTCTCGGCGCCGGTGATGCGGTTGTCGAAGTTGTTCACAGTATTGGTGAGGCTGGTGATGTTGGTCGTGTTGGTCGTCACGCGCTTGTCGATATTCGAGATGTCCGTCGTGTTCTTGGTGATGCGTGTCTCATGGTCGGCGATCTGCACCGTATGCTGATCGACAGTCGTCTTTACGCCGGCGATGTCCGACGTGTTCTTGGCGATCTGCGTTGTATGCGTACCTACGGTCGTCGACAGATTGGCGATATCCGTGGTGTTTTTGGTAATGCGCGTCTCATGATCGGCGATCTGCGCGGTATGCTGAGTGACCGTCGTCGTCACGGCCGCGATATCGGTCGAGTTCTTTGTGGTCTGGGTCTTCAGGGTGCTGATGTCGCTGGCGTGAGTATTGACGGTCGTGGTCAGGGCGGCGATGTCGCTGGCGGTCTTCGTGATCTGGGTGCCCTGAGTGACCACCGTGGTCCCCAGTGTCCCGATATCGGCGGTGTTTTTCGCCGTTTGAACCTTCAGCGTGCTGATATCCGTCGTGTTCGCCGTAACGCTCGTCGTCAGGGTCGCAATGTCGCTAGTGTGCTTGGCGACCGCTGTATTGAGTGTTCCGATCCCCGCCATGATCTGCCCGCCATCCGAGGCGATGTTGCCGGCGGCGTCCACGGTCACGACCTGAATGGTTCCTGCCGCCAAGGTCCCGGTCTGGTTCGCCTTGCTGGCGGCGCTGACCGATCCTGGCAGGGTGTAGAGGGTCGTCGCCGAACCGATCAGCGCCTGGTTCGCGCTGGTGGTCGCAACTCCCGTGCCGATGGCGATGGAATTGTCGAACGTGGCGTTCGCTCCTGCCCCCAGCGCGATCGCGTTCAGCCCGGACGCCTGGCTCCTTTCACCAATTGCGGTAGCCTGTGCCGCGAGGGCGTTAGCGGCCTGGCCTATGGCCGTCGTGTTCGCTTTGGTGGCCACCGCCGAGGCGCCATAGGCCGTCGACTGGTCGCCCGACGCCGTCGAAACGGCGCCGATCGTTGTCGACTCGTAGCCATTAGCGTTGGCGCCCTGGCCGATGGCGACAGAGCTGGCGCCCGACGCCGCTGAGCCTTGGCCGATGGAAGTCGCGTTGTCGGAGAGCGCCTTGGCGGCCTGGCCGAGCGCCGTCGACTGGTTGCCAAAGGCCTGGCTGGCGGCGCCGATGGCCGTGCCGTCAGACCCCAGAACGCCAGCGCTCTTGCCAACGGCCGTGGCGCCGGTCTTGGTCGCCGTAGCCGTATCGCCAACAGCCGTCGATTGCAGTCCGGAGGCGACGGCATTGAGCCCGCAGGCGGTGGAACTGTTGCCAGAACCCACCACGCAAGCCTGGGCGTAAGCGGGGCCGGGACCGCTTACCATGAGCAAACTGATCCCGGCTCCCGCCGCGATAATCCATTGACGCAAAACCATAATACCCCGCGTTACGCATGACATTGGGACGCTGCACGCCATGGCGCTCGAGCCAAGGGCATTCGCAGAAATAACAACTCAAAGTTGCAGCAATATCCTTAACAAGCCGTTAACCCGCAAAGATGCGGTGTTGGGGTGGCTTGAACGCCTGACGCAGAATCCAACGATCCGCACCAAGAGCATACCCCCAACCCTCTCTCCCCCTCAAGGTCCCTCAAGGGGGTCCGCCCATCCGTGTAGTGAGGACTGAGTTTCACCCGCCGGCCGAATCCCTCCCCCCTTGAGCGGCAGGGTCAGGTTGGGGGGAGGTGCTAGCTCCGTGCGCATACGAACAAAGCCGGCGCCAACACCCGCCCCCTTGTGCAGTATCCGGCAGTTGGCGCAAGCGTCAGCGGATGTGCTAGACGTGCGGCGCTGATTTGCAGCGAGGCGCCTATGATCCCAGCTTTCATCGCTCTTGATTGGGGCACCACCAGCTTTCGCGCCTATCTGGTGGGGGGGGATGGTGCTGTGCTCGAAACCCGCGCGGACGCAGGCGGCATTCTCTCGATCACCGACGGGGCGTTCGAAGCGGCGTTCGAAAAACGCGTCGAGGGCTGGGACGCGGCCTTGCCAGTGTTGGCCTCCGGCATGATCACCAGCCGCCAGGGTTGGGTCGAACTGCCGTATGCGCAGGTTCCCGCCGGATTGCCCGAGTTGGCCGCAGCTGTTCGCCGCATCCGGACCTTGAGCGGGCGCGAAGTTGTGTTCGTACCGGGCGTTTCCTACCGGGGACCCAACGACGTGCCCGATGTGGTACGCGGCGAGGAAACGCAGATCATCGGCGCGTCCGATGCCGGTGATGGCATGTATGTGACGCGCGGCACGCATTGCAAATGGATCGACGTGAAAGGCGGGCGCATCGAACGCTTCGCCACCTTCATGACCGGCGAGATGTTCGCGGTGCTGAGGGATCACAGCATTCTCGGCCGGTTGATAACGCCCGAGGACAAAGTCGGTGATGGCTTCGAACTCGGCGTCAAGGCGGGCCTGAATGAACGCGACGGCAGCGGTGGGCTGCTGCATATGTTATTCAGTGCACGTACGTTCGGTTTGTTCGGCGACCTCGCGGGTGATCAAATTGCACCCTACCTTTCGGGTCTGCTGTTGGGGGCTGAGATTGCCGGGGCGCGCGCGATGTTCGCGCCCGGCACCCATCCCATCAACGTCATCGGCGCGTCGGCCCTGGCGGCGCCCTTCGCGCAAGCGCTCAAACTGGCCGGCCTTAACAGTCAGCCCGCGCCCGGGGATGCAGCCGTAAGGGGCCTGTCCCGCATCGGCAAAGAGATCGGAGTGATCGCATGACGTTCGAGGAAGCCCTGGCCGCTTGCGGATTGGTCGCGATTTTGCGTGGCGTGCAGCCGGGCGAAGCGGTGGCGA
>JAYUAJ010000512.1:0-6941 GCA_043741375.1 Hyphomicrobiaceae bacterium
CTGTTGGACTTCGGCTTTCGTTGTGTCATCGCGCCGAACTTTGCCGACATCTTCTACAACAATACCTTCAAGAACGGCATACTGCCGATCAAGCTGCCGCAGGCCGATGTGGACAAGCTGATGGACGACGCCAAGCGCGGCGCCAACGCGACCATAAGCATCGATCTGGAAAAACAGGAAATCACCGGCCCCGACGGCGGCCTGATTAAGTTCGAGATTGATGCGTTCCGCAAAAAGTGCCTGTTGGAAGGCCTCGACGATATCGGGCTGACGCTGCAAAAGGCCAAGGCCATCGATACCTACGAGGCCAATGCGAAAGAGTCGCGCAGCTGGCTGTGAAGGGAACAGGCGGTCGTCAGGCCAAAGGTTGACGGCTTGCGACGGGGCTCGTCGACCTCGGCGCCATTAACATTTGGCTCACGGCGAACAGTCCCCCGGCTGCAATCATCGCCAGACTTAGCGCTCCAAACGCGAGCGCCGGCGAATATTGCTGCGCCAACCAACCGAATACGTAGGGCGATCCGATTCGAAACGGCGCACCGATCAACAAAAGCAGACCGATACGGGCCGCGCGGGCCGACGGATCGCTATTGGCGACGATGGAAAACAGGCAGGGCACCAGATAGGCCGAGCCAAAGCCGATCACCGCGAAGGCGGCGACGTGCAGCGCGAAGCCACTGGTTGCGGCCATGGAGATCATGCCGAGCGCGGTGACTGCGAGTGAGCCGAGGACGACGCTGCGGTCGCCGAACCTGCCCCGGATGCGGTCGCCGAATAGCCGTGCCACGGCAACGCATCCGCACAGGAACGATGTGCCGATGCCTGCGATGGCGGCCAATGACGGGGCTTCGGAGTCCAAGAGCTTGGCGGACCAGAATAACGTGACAAGTTCGCCTGCCAGCGCGAGGCCTGCGGCGAGGCCAAGCACAATCAACCAAAGACTAGCTGGCGAGCCGGGCGCCGCCGCAGACGGCTGATTGACCGCAGTCGTCAGTCGGTTGGGCACGCCGCGCCACACCACCCAGGCGCCGGCAAAGCCGGCGGCCAACAGCAGGGGCGAGGTGGCAAACGGCCCGTAAGTGACCGAGATCAGGCTTCCCAACAACGCGCAAACGGCGACGGTGAACGAGACGGTAGCGTGCATCCCTGTGAGGAGTGGCCGCTGCTGTTCGGTCTCGACCGCCGAACCTTCTGCGTTCATGAGGATGTCGATGAGGCCATGGCTGACGGAAAAGCACAGCACAGCTGGCATGAAGAAGGGCAATGTCGGACTTGCGCAGGCCGCCGCCAAAGTCATGGCCGCAACCGGCAGCATGGCCATCATGATGTACCGGCCGGACACCCAGCGCGCCAGCTGGCCGCCGCCGACAAACGCCGCCACATTGGCGATGACGATCGCCATCAGGACCAGGCCGAAGTCCTGCTCGCTGAGGTCCAGGCGCTTGGCGATGGCGGGGATCGAGCCAACCCAGATGCCGCCGATGACGCCGAAGGCGGCGAACACCAGCGTGACGGCGAGGCGAGGGGACATGGCGGGCATGGGCACCGGAAAGGCTGGATGAGATTTGCGTCGCGGCGCAGACATGGTCTGGTGCATCCTTGTAAACCCAACCAATCCCTTGTCCCTAGTCCCTATTGCCGCCGTGTGGTAACCCACCAAAATGACCCACACAATTGCCATTGTCGGCCGGCCGAACGTCGGTAAATCGACGCTGTTCAATCGCCTCGCAGGCAAGCGGCTAGCGCTTGTTGACCCGACGCCTGGCCTGACGCGCGATCGCAAGGAAACCGAGACCGACATCTTCGACGAGCCGGTAATCCTGATTGACACCGCGGGGCTCGAAGAGGCCGACGCCGGCAGCATTACCGCGCGGATGCGCGACCAGACCTTGAAGGGCGTGAGCGACGCCGACCTGGTTCTGTTTCTGGTTGATGCCCGTGCCGGTGTGACACCGCTTGATCGCGCCTTCGCCGAACTGGTGCGTGACAAGGGCCGTCCCGTGCTTCCGGTGGCCAACAAGTGCGAAGGCAAGGCCGGCGAGAGCGGATATTACGAAGCCTTCTCGCTCGGTCTCGGCGAGCCGGTCGCAATTTCCGCCGAGCACGGCGAGGGTATCTCCGATCTGCAGATGGAGATCCTGGCGCGCCTCAAGGCAGATGGCGCCGAGATGCTACCGGACTACGATCCCGATGCCGAGCCGGAAGAGCGCAAGATCACGCCGGGCAAGGAAAAGCCGATACGTATTGCGGTGGTGGGGCGTCCGAATGCAGGAAAATCCACCTTGGTGAACGCCATGATCGGCGAAGAGCGCCTGATCACCGGTCCCGAGCCCGGCACCACCCGCGATAGCATCGCCGTCGATCTCACTCACAAAGGCGTGAAGCTAAAGCTGTTCGACACCGCCGGCATGCGAAAGCGCGCCAAGATCACCGAGGTGGTCGAAAAGCTGGCCGTCGGCGATGCGCTGAACTCCGTGCGCTTTGCCGAAGTGGTGATCCTGCTCGTCGACGCCGAACATCCCTTTGAGCAACAAGACCTGCAGATTGGCGAGCTGGCCGTCAACGAAGGGCGTGCGCTAGTGATCGGCGTCAACAAGTGGGACCTCGTTGAGGACCGGCAGAAACGTCTGCGCGAAATCCGCGAGATCGCGGAGCGTGCCTTTGCTGACGTCAAAGGGATCGGCATCATCCCGGTATCGGCCAAGTCCGGCCAGGGGCTAGACAAGCTTCTGGACGGCGCCCTGGCGGTCTACGAGACCTGGAACCGCCGGCTCCCGACCGCCGGCCTCAACCGATGGCTCGCCGAAGCGCTCGAAAAACACTCGCCCCCGGCGGTGTCCGGCAAGCGCATTAAAATGCGCTACATGACTCAGGCGAGCGCCCGTCCGCCGACCTTCGTGGCGTTCTGCTCGCGGCCGGAGGCGCTGCCGAAATCCTATGTCCGCTATCTCGTCAACGCGCTGCGCGACACCTTCGACCTAACCGCGACGCCGATCCGGTTTCAGCTCCGCAAGGGTGACAATCCTTACGAAAAAAAGAGCAAGCGGCGGTAGAGTTGTTTTGCACCGCACTCCCGATTGTCATCCCGGGCGCAGTGCAGCGTTTTGACGGTGCGCTGCAGACCCGGGCCCTCAATCGGCTATACGGCGGTGCAGATCGATATGGTCGGAACCGGCGGTAGGGAGATCTCGCTCTAGGGTGCCAATCCCTGCGCGGGGATTGCTTCGGCCGGTTCGCGTCCGCCGCCTTGGGCCGGATCTTCGCTGTCGCGCCCGTAGATGTCGTTGCGGAATGACACGCCGAATTCGGTATCGACCCAGGCGGTCTGATAGACGAAGTAAACCGGTATGGGTTTCACCAGTTTCACATCCAGGGCTAAACCCTGCTGCAGCGTGCTGTCGACACGGGCGCGGTCCCAGTCACCGTTGGTGCCGGCGACCCAGGCGGCCAGATCGAAAATCCTCTGTACGCGCACGCAGCCGGCGCTGAAGGCGCGTACCGGACGCCGGAACAGGTCCTTTAGCGGCGTGTCGTGCATGTAAACGTTGTCGGGGTTTGGCATGTCGATCCGCACCAAACCCAGGGCATTGAAATCGCCCGGGTCCTGTCGGAAGCGGATATTCTGCAAAAGCGGCTGGTTCCAGTCAATGGACTCCAGCGGCACTTCGGCGTCGCCCGGTGTTGCCAGCGCGCGGATGTGCTGGTCCACCAGATAGTTGGGCTCCTTGACCATGTGCTGGCGAAGATCCTTGGCGGCGATGCTTTCCGGTACGTTCCAGAACGGAAAGAAATTCAGGCCCTGAATCTTGGCCGCCACGAATGGCGTCGGACGTTCCAGCCGGCCAACGATGACGCGGCTCTTCAGCGCGATGCGCCCCTCGTCGATCGCCTGCAATTCCATGGCGCCCGTGTTGACCATGATATAGCGGTCCGGCAGGCCACGGTTCACGATCTCTTGCATGCGCACCAGATTGACCCGTAGCTGGGTCAACCGCTGCTCGGCAGAAATATTGAGCGTATTTACGGTGCGCACGTCCAAGACGCCCGTCGGCATCATGCCGTGGCGGCGCTGGAAGCGCATCAGAGCTGCCTGCGTGCGCTCATCATAGCCCCAGTCGCTATCGATCCGTCCGGTATAGTCACCGGACACGCGCAATCGTTTGCGTAGCAAGGGCACGATTTCGTCCTGGTCGCCCGCATGAAGCGTGGTGCCCTTGCGGATACTAGGCCAGCCGCCGGCGCTGACGATTTCCTGGTAAAGGGCGACAGCCTCCTGCAAGCGCTGCGCAGCTTCTAGCGACATGAAGAGATCGGTCGGGGTTAACTGATCCAGCAGGCCATTGTCGACCTTAGCCTGGGCAGCCTTCTTGGCAGCCTTGTCCGGATCTTCGTCCTCGGCGGCGGCAGCGGGCGCGGCGAACGCCTTCAAGAGCGTGCCAAGCCCAAACGGGCCGTTGCTCTCTGCCCGCACCGGTCCAACGGCAAGGCAACCAAATCCGGCGGCAAGCACCAACAGCAAGGGAAAGTGTGAAAGTCTCGTCATTCGAAGCTGCATTCCCGTAACCGAACTGCCTTTGGCGTCTTGCTGGACTGCTCAACCGGACCGCATCAGCCCGATGGTACGGGTGCGAGCCAAGTTTGAACCGTCTTGCGCTCGACTTTTGGGATACCCTGCGGCCCCAGGCAAGCCGTAAGATTGCCGCCCCCGCACTTCACGCGATTTGATGGCACGAGCAAGGCAGTCACTCTGGATTGGGCGAGGGCGGTCACGGGTCGGCTTTGAAGCCACCTGAGCCGCGACGGTCAAGTCGCTGAAATTGAAGCAAGTCCAGCCCAGTGGCCGTAAGCCAACTTAAGCGGTCGCCAGTAGACGCATGGCAGCTGAGCGGCTAAGCGTTCTGCTCTCATTGACGAGGCGCGATTTCCCTTGGCGTTTCCGGCAGATCACGGCCCGACTGCCGATTTGGGCGGTTTGGCGGCCACGACGGAACCGGCCTGGCTTTGGCAGCCAGGCACGGGCGCTTTGCTATGGGGCAACGCAGCGGCGTTGGCGCTGTGGAAAGCCGGCAGTCTGGCCGAGCTGCAAAGCCTGAAGGTTGATCGCGCCATGCCGGCGCTGACGCAGCTGCAGCGGCTGCAGTGGGCGCTGGGCGCAGATATCAGCCACCATGAGACGTTGATGGTCTGGCTGCCGGACGGCATCCGAAGGCTTGAGTGCCTGTGCCGAAAAGTGGCATTCGCGGGCAACGACGGTGCTATCCTGGTGACGGTGACTGGGCCTCAGCACAAAACACAACTTTCGCCAGCCGGCGCGGCGCGTCATCTCAACGGTCATGGCGGCGGGGTGCCAGTCGTGCTGACCCATCGTCAACCGGATATCGCGCCGGAGGACGCCGCCACGCTGGCCGAAATTGCCCGGATGATCCGCGAGCGCAGTGCGACTGCGGCAGCCGCGACCGAGCCGATCATTGAGACCACGAGCGCTGATACCGTAATGGGTCCGGCCCTGGACGCCGCGTTCCTCGCGCGCCTCAGCCACGAACTGCGAACGCCCCTCAACGCCATCATGGGGTATGCCGAACTGCTGCGCGCCGAGCGGGACGGGCCGCTGGGAAGTATCAAGTACCACGCCTTCGCGGGACACATCCTGGAGAGCGCTGCCCATTGCTTGAACCTGGCCAACGACCTCGACGATCCATCCGGCCGCAGTGTGGGTGTGCGGCCGCAGGAGTTCAGCGAAGTTGACGTCAACGAGACCGTCCAAGTTTGTTTGGGCATCATGATGCCCATCGCGGACAAAGCGGGAGTCAGTCTCATTGCTTCGGCCGATGCCGCTGCGCCACGCGCTGTTTTGGATCGGCGTAGCCTGCGCCAAATTCTGCTCAATCTGATCGCCAACAGCATCAAGGCGACGGCGCCCGGAGGTTCAATCACGGTCAGTACGGCCTATAGGCCCGGCCAGGGGTTGACCGTCACGGTTGCCGACACCGGCGGCGGCATGTCGCCGGAGCACCTGGCACGCGCCCGCAGCGATAACCCTCCCGGCGACGGCCTGGGTCTGCCACTCAGTCGCAAGCTCGCCGATGCCAACGGAGCCAAGCTCACCATCGAAAGTTCGCCGGGTGAAGGCACACGCGTCAGTCTGCAGCTGCCCATGGGCCGGCTGGTGACCTAGAGCGACAACGTCGCCGTGGTAAGTGAGTCTCCTACGCATTAGAACTGGTGCTGTCTTGAATTGGGGAGGGCGCCATGAGGGTTTCGGTTGGCTATCTTTTGTACGTGATTGCACTGGTGATCACGGGGCTGGTGGTGGCGTCGAAGTACTTCCATTTCGCCATCGCTCCGGTCACCGGCTGGCTGATGGCCGATTCGACCGCCAGTTTGCTGCTGGCCCTGGTGCTTGCGCTGTTGTCGCGCTGGCTTTGACGCCGAACTCCGAGTAGGAGGCTCTCCGGGCTGAACCGGCCGCAGGCGCGCCGATCAATCGGGGACTTATCCATGTTGGACTACCTGAATGCCGTCATCCTCGGCATTGTCGAGGGCATTACCGAGTTTTTGCCAATTTCGTCGACCGGGCACCTGATCATCGCTGAAAAGCTGCTTGGGGTTGACGGCCCGGTCTGGCAGCCCTTTGAGGTCATGATACAGCTCGGTCCGATCCTGGCCGTGGTCATGGTGTTCTGGGGCAAGATTTGGCAGACGGTGCTTGGACTTTTCAGTGAAGCGCGCTCGCGTCACTTCGCCCTGTCGCTGATCGCCGCCGTCATACCTGCGGTGGTGCTTGGCGCGATCTTTTCCAAGCTGATCAAGAGCTACCTGTTCTCGCCCCTGGTGGTCGGCATCACATTGATCGTCGGCGGCCTGATCATCCTGTGGGTCGAGAGCACGCACCGCCAGGAGATCCATCACGAGGCGGACGAACTGCCATTGGCCACTGCTGG
>JAYUAJ010000513.1:0-15416 GCA_043741375.1 Hyphomicrobiaceae bacterium
GATGCGCGCGCGGCTACGATCGCCAAGATCCTCACCGACTTCTACGAGGTGCCACCCGAGAATCTCGCGACCCAAGGGTATGGCGAGCGCTATTTGAAGGTGCAGACGGAGTTGCCTGAGCGGCTGAACCGGCGCGTCACGGTGCGCCGGATCACCTCACTGGTGACCCTGTCGAGGAACTGATGCCAGTGCGCCAACGCTACTTCGGTTCCTTCAGCGCCTTGTCCTTGCGGCACACGCTGAGCTTCTGGACCTTGGCCTTGGCAATGACCGCGACCTCGTGCTTGGCCGCGTCCACCGTCGCGTCCAAGCAGCCGCAGCCATAGCCGTAGCCGTTGGGCTGTGTGTTCACCCAGAATTTCTTGCCCTTTGGAAAATCGAATAGGGCGCCTGTCGCCTGATGACCGCCTTGCACGCCGATGATCCATTGCGCGCTTTTGTCTGTCAGCGTCCAATTGGCGGGCGTCGGGTTCTCGACCCAGCCGCAGAGGTGCTGCGCCGGATCGGCCGCGAAAGCGGGCGCCGCCACCATAAGCGCGGCCGCAATGATGAGTGTGCGTGTCATGACAGTCCCTTCTGTTGATCGTCAGTAGTGAGCACGCTGGTGCGCGCCCGGATCTCAGCATCATGACAGTCGAGCGCAAACGCTTGCGGCATGTCGGACGTCCCCCCGGTCCGACCTTTAGGCCCACGGGTGGCGAATAGCGACCGGAACCATGCGATCGGACTAAAAATGGACAGGCGTGCGGGTCAGCTCAGCTTTGCCCCGAGATCGGCTATCGCTTTGGCGCACCCGGCGGTATGGTGTTCGAGCCCTATGCCGGCCTGAAAGGCGTTTGGGACTTCGAGCGCAGCGGCCCGGCGATAGCAGCGGCGCAGGCGTTCACCGGCCGTTGAATTGAGGGTGGCCTGGCGCGATGTTCTACGATACCGCCAGCAATGGCCATGGGCTGCGTTCTGATCCGCTGAAAGCGCTGATTGCCCCGCGTCCGATCGGCTGGATTTCGACGCTCAGCCCGGACGGGGTCGTCAACCTCGCGCCCTACAGCTTTTTCAATGCCATCAGCGAGGATCCGCCCTACGTGATGTTCTCCAGCGGCGGGCGCAAGGACAGCCAAAACAACGCAGAAACGACCGGCGAGTTCGTGTGCTCGATCGTCTCGTACGCGTTGCGGGAGGCCATGAACGTCACGTCCGCGCCCGTGCCGCCCGAGGTCGATGAAATGGCGTTGGCCGGGTTGGCGCCGGCGCCATGCCGCCTGGTCAAACCGCCCCGCGTCGCTGCCGCCCCCGCCGCGCTGGAGTGCCGCTACTGGAAGACTGTGCCGTTGCCGAGCAGTGGGGCCGGGGGCTACTCCTTGATCATCGGCGAGGTGGTGGGTGTGCACATCGAGGACCGTTTCATCGTCGATGGCCGAGTGGATACGGTGGCGATGCGCCCGATCGCGCGCATGGGTTATGGCGATTTTGCCGTGGTCGACGGGAAATTTACCATGCGGCGGCCGGGCTGATGGGACTGGTGATTTCGCCGACCGCCCCCGATCCTCATGCCCGCCAACCATCTCCCTCCGCATCCAACATCGCGCGCAGTTCGGCGAAGTGCAGCTCCCCGGTCCCCGGGTATTCGCGCCACTGCCGCGCCGTCTTTTCCGCCACCTCGTGGCTCGCCACGCGCAGCGGCCGGCCTGTCATGTATGCCGTCACCAGCGTCTCGGCCGAGCGCTCGAAATAGTACATCTCATCAAAGGCATAGGCCACAGTCGGGGCAAAGATCATGATGCCGTGGTTGCCCATCATCAAGACCGTCTTGTCCAGATTGGCCTTCATCAGCCGCGCCACCCGCTCGGCCTCCTTGCCCACGCCCATGCCGTCGTAGCCGTCATCGATGGCGACCTTGCCATAGAAGCGCATGGAATTCTGGTCGATCGGCGGCATGCTGCTGTCGGCGAGCGAGGCGAGCACCGTTGCGTATTTCGAATGCACATGCAGGATGCAGCGGGCCTGAGGCACCTCGCGGTGCAGCGCGCCGTGCAGTGCCCAAGCCGTGAGATCGGGGGCGTCGGGGCGGTCCATGGAATTGGGGTCGTTGGCGTCCAAGAGGATGAGGTCGCTGGCCTTGACGCGCGAAAAATGCCGGCCGTTCGGGTTCATCAGGAATTTTTGGCCGTCCTCGGAAACCGCCAGACTGAAGTGATTGGCGACCCCCTCGTGCATGCTGAGCTTGGCCGTCCAGCGGAACGCGCAGGCGAGGTCGACGCGCTCCTGCCAGAAGTCGAGGTTGGGGCGGAGGGACTGGACAGCGCTCATCGGGGGATAACTCCGGTGGTCAGGTGACACGTCACACGCTAGACCGGATTAGGGCGTTAGGGGAGCGGGTGGAACAGGAATTTTTGGGGGCCGGAATGCACGATCGCGCCATTCTTGATCGAGCGAGTATCGTTGTCGCCATGTTGGAGGCGGCTGTCACCGCGGGCGACCGTATCCTTGCCGTGGCTGTCGATGCGTTGGGGGCCGAGATCAAGCCGGATTTCTCGCCCGTGACCGCGGCCGACCGGGCGGCCGATGCGGCGATTGCCGAGATCCTGGCTGCCAAGGCGCCGGGCATTCCGATTGTGTCGGAGGAGAACGAGGCGGCCAAGGGGGCGGCTCCGGAGGGCCCGTTCTTCCTGTGCGATCCCCTTGATGGCACGCGCGGTTTCATCGAGGGCAGCGACGAATACACAGTAAATGTTGCGCTGATTGAGAATGGCGTGCCGACGCTTGGCGTCATCCTGGTGCCGCGTTGGGGCGAGCTCTATTGGGTGAGCGCGGAGGGCAAAGCCATGACCAGCCGCGACGGGCAGCCTGTCGTCATCGAGGCGCGTGAGCCGCCACCCGAAGGAAGTGTCGCCGTCGTGAGCCGGACCAACCGGACGCCGGACACGGATGCCTACCTGGCCGCGCACAGCATCTCTCGAACCGTGGAAGCCTCGTCGTCGTTGAAATTCTGCCAGGTGGCGAGCGGCCTTGCCGATGCCTACCCACGCTTTGCCCCTACGTCGGAATGGGATACCGCCGCTGGTGATGCTATCCTGCGCGCCGCCGGCGGCAGCGTGCGCACACCCGACGGCGCGCCCTTGATTTATGGTAAGCCGAATTGGCTCAATGGGGCCTTCGTGGCGCGCGGAAAGAGCTAACGCAGCAAACGGGAGGGGCCGGTGGAGCGCAGATTTCGGCCGATGGCCGCGTCTATTTCAACCGCCTGTTACCCGGGCGACCGGTCGGTTGCGCGAGCCTGCTGTGACTGCGGTCGGGTAAGATTAACGGCGCGCGGGTAAGGTTATCCGGGCAAATTGGCCAGTTCGCGACGTCGCGCTTGGACTAATTCGCTTGGCGTGCTACCATAACCGTCGCGCTCAGACACTCCAACGTCGCAAACGCCATGCTCAACTCCTCTCCTCTTGCAGAGCATATCTATTTCCTGCTCTGCCCCAACTTCTCGATGATAGCCTTCACCATGGCGGTTGAGCCGCTCCGGCTGGCCAATCGCATGCTGGGCCAGCCGCACTACCGTTGGGAGCTGATCTCCACGGACGGCTTGGCCGTCACTGCCAGCAATGGCGTCGAGGTCGCCGTCGCCAAGTCGATCGCCGCGGTGCAGCGCGAGTGTCTGGGGCCGGCGAGGTCCAAGATGGTGATCGTCTGTACCGGGATCGAGGTCGAAGCTATCACCGATCCCGCCATGTTCGCCTGGCTGCGCCGTATGTCAGCCCAAGGGGCGGGCATCGGCGGCCTGTGCACCGCGGCGTGGGTGCTGGCCGAGGCCGGCTTGCTCGACGGCAAGCGCGCCGCCATCCACTGGGAGAACCTGCCCGGGTTCGCCGAGCGCTTCCCGAAAACCCAGGCAAAATCGGTGCTTTTCGAGGCCGACCACAACGTTTTCACCTGCGCGGGCGGCACCGCTTCGCTCGATATGATGTTGAACCTGATCGGCGACAGCCTCGGCCCGGAGATCGTGGCCAAGGTATGCGAACAATGCCTGATCGACCGCATCCGCGCCCCCGACGACCGCCAGCGTCTGCCGCTGGGAGCGCGCATCGGCGTGCAGAACGAAACGCTGTTGCGCATCGTCGAACTGATGGAGGCCAACATCGGCGAGCCGGTCTCGCTGATCGACATGAGCCAGCAGTCGGGCCTGTCGCGCCGCCATGTCGAGCGGCTGTTCCGCCAGCACATGGGCAAATCGCCGGCGCGCTATTATCTCGAGGTGCGCTTGGAGCGAGCCCGCCGCTTGCTACGTCACTCCGGGCTCCCGATCGTCGAGGTCGCCATCGCCTCGGGGTTCGTTTCGGCCTCGCATTTTTCCAAGCGATACCGCGAGCGCTACCAAGTCTCCCCCCAAGCCGACCGGCGCGAGGTGGAAGCCGGGCGGGGGTCGGCAGTGGCACAAGCGCGGGCATAGGTCTTATGCGGATAATGGTCTGTTTGCGACTCGGCACGGAGTCCCAATCAGCCGTACTGTGTCGTGCATGGTCCAGTTATGACCCTGTTATTGTCGTGATGCGCCCGGCAAACGCGCCGCTGATCCTGCAAGCGCCCCTGAATTGGCTGGCATGCTCGTGCGGCGATTTCGATCTCCATGCTGCCGCCGGCCATTTTCGTCAGCGTGCCGAGCTTGTCGAGCGCGGCCATGTCGTGCGTGGCCAGAGCATGGGCGGCGAAGACACCTTCGGGGGCGACCGTCGAATACGTGAGGGTGGCGGTTCTGTCGCCCTTGGCGACGGCGCGGATGGCGCGATTTTCAGCATCGATGCCGATGATCAGGATGCCTTCCTTGTCGCGGCCGGCGGCCTGGATCGCGTTCAGGGCGCCGAAAGCCATATTGTCATTATGCGTATAGACGGGCTGGATCTGGCCGGCCAGGAAACGCTGCAGCGTGTCTTCCATGACGATTGGCCACCCCATCAGAACCGTCCCGCGTGATACGGCGACAGATCAATCGCCGTGCGCTTCTGCCCGGCCAGTTGCGCGATCAACTCGCCGGTGGCGGCCGCCTGGGTCAGGCCGTAGTGGCCGTGCCCGAAGGCATAGAGAATCCGGTCCGACGCGCTCGAACGCGAGATCACGGGAAGCGAGTCCGGCAGGGACGGGCGGAAGCCCATCCAGCGCGTCCCGCCCTCAAGTTTTGCGTCTGGCAACAGCGGCCGCACCCGCGCCAAGATGGCGTCGAGGCGGGCAAAGTTCGGGGGCGCCGTCAGGCCGGCAAACTCCACTGCACCACCGATCCGGTCGCCGCTATCGAGCGGTGTGCTGACGAAACCCAGCCCCTCGTACACGACAGAGCGGGTGAGGCCGAGCGCGCCCTTGGGCAGCGTGACGTTGTAACCGCGCTCGGTATCGAGCGGGATCGCATCGCCCAGCCCGCGCGCCAGCTCCCGCGACCAGGCGCCGGCTGCGATCACCACCATATCGGCCGTACGCCTCGTACCATCCGCCAGGCTCAGACCGGCCCCGCCCTCGACCGGACGAACCCGCTCTACCTTTGCGCGCACCAGCACGGCGCCGCGTTCCAATG
The DNA here is from genome assembly GCA_043741375.1 of Hyphomicrobiaceae bacterium. Taxonomy (GTDB): domain Bacteria; phylum Pseudomonadota; class Alphaproteobacteria; order Rhizobiales; family Hyphomicrobiaceae; genus JANYHF01. The sequence goes on from JAYUAJ010000513.1 coordinate 5,555, forward strand.
CCGCCGCGCCGACCGCGGCGCAGATAGCGGCAGGATCGTCGACCGTGACGTAGCCCGGATAGTGCAACGCGGCCGCCGCACGCGAGCTCAGCGCCGGCTCCAGCGCGTGCACGGCGGCGTGGCTCGCAAGCGTCTCGACGGTGATGCCCAGCTGCCGCTGACGAGTGACCATCGGGAGACTGGCCTGCAGCGTCGCGGCGGACGGGAACACCGACAGCAAACCCTTGCGGCGCAGGTGTTTCGCGGTCAGTCCGAGCTTGCCGAGCCTGCGCTCCCAAGCCGCCAACGACATCGCCTGCAGCGCGATCATGGCCTGCGTACTGGCCTCGATGCGGGCCGGCGTGCTGGCGGCCAGAAAGCGCAGCATCCAGGGCGCAATGGCCAAGGCGTACGCGGGGCGGATACTAAGCGGTCCGAGCGGATCGAAAAGCCAGCGCGGCAGGTTGCGCCACATCTTCGGGCTGGCAAGGGGCAGAATATCCGTCCACGCAATATAACCCGCATTGCCGCTGGAGGTGCGCTGCGCCAGGCCATCGGGATCAATCAGTTCGATCGTGTGGCCGTCGTCCATGAGGGCGTGTGCGGCCTGGATGCCGACAATGCCCGCCCCGACAATCGCAACTCTCATGGCCCCACCACTTCCGCCACCTTTAATCCAGTCCGCCCATTGGCGTTGATGACGTCGCGTGTCCAATGAGCGGTGGTGGCGTCAGGAGTCCCGTCTGCTGATTGAGGAAATCATAGTACGCGTCGAATTTCTTGCCCCGCAGCATATCATCATACAGCTTGCCAGCAGCCTTGGCCCACAGACCGCCAAGATATTGGTCCGGTTCCTCAAAAAATCCGCCGTAGGCGCCGGGGTTTACCGTGAACTCGCCGAACACCAGCCCGTCCTTGCCATTCAGGAAATCAATGCGAATGCCGGGCCACGGCAACTCACTGCTCACTTTGGACGCTAAGGCGATGTCGTCCTTCGTGAAGGTCGGCGCAAACGGTTCCGTTGGAATGGAATAGAATTTGCTGACATTAACCGGCTCACCCGCCTTTGTGAACATGGCGCGCGCGGGCTTCCCCTTCGACCATCGGTCGACTTGCAGCACATAGCCAATCTCGCCATAGAAGGAGAAGAACTTCAGGTCTCGAGAGTCCGCGAGATTGCCGCTCGGAGGCAGAATGAGCTCTTCCACCAGCCACTCATCAACCCGCACCTTTTTCTCCGCAAGCAAGCGAGCAAAGCGCGCCTTCAAATCGTCGAGGGACGCATACGCCTGTTTCTTGTCAAACAGGTCCACGTACGTGCCGCCGCGATAGATAATCGCATGCACGCCAACACCGCCGTCCTCGTTCAACGGCTTCACCACGCAAGGCGAGTTGATGACAATGTCGCGGTGCGGGACCCCATCCTGAAACAGCTCAGGCGTTCGAAGACCGATTTTCATGGCAAACAGCCGCGCGGCCCGCTTCCAGGCAATCCGGTTGGGATTGAGTTTCGTGTGGCGCGCAATCGACCAGAACGAAGCCCGCATGTGGCGGTACGAACCACCCAGTCGTGGACGGTAGATGTTGGCCACGCTTTCTGCCATCCGGGGCGAGACATTGAGGGCAAGGATCAAGTCCTTGGCCAACTTCCCCATCTCTGCGTCCTTCTTGACGCGCGACAAGTTGGCAAGGACCGCGAGTTCCGCCAGCAGCGCCTCGGTTCTGCGGTTGTGTTCCGTGATGATCGCAAGCAGGTCGTCTTTCGGCTCGACCGCATTCGTATCCTTCAGCTGGCTGACGAGAGCATTGATCCTGTTCTGGAAAGATGCTGGCTCGACGGTCTCCTCAACCGGCTGTTGCGGAACGCTTTCGCGAACCAAGTTGCTGATCTTCGTTAACATGTCCCCTCACGTGCTAGGACCGGATGCCAAAACCAGCTCATGCCCTGAGTCGCGCGTGATGTCTTCATAACTCCGGGGGGCGGCATTGGCTGGGGCAGGTTGTCCCTACCGCATGGGCCACCATCAATGCGCCAATTGTCATCCCGGATGAACTGCAGCATTTTTCATGGTGCCGTGCTGGTCCGGGATCTTCATCGGTCTGGCTGATCAAGCGACCAGACAAGGAACGCGTCGCTAGTCACACGGCGCGGCTGGCGCTTTGCGGTGGCGTTCATGAAAGTCAGCATGTCTGTCCGGTGTATCGACCGCTAGCCGCGATCGATACCCAACATTGGCGTCAACCCGCCGCCTTCACCATCCGCGCGCCCACCATCAGCCCCTCCCCTTTGGCGGTCACGCGCACGGTCTCGCCATCCTTCACCTCACCGGCAAGGATCGCCTCCGCCAGCGGATCCTGCACCGAGCGCTGGATCACCCGCTTTAACGGCCGCGCGCCATAAGCCGGATCGAACCCCTGGTTCGCCAGCCAGGTCTTGGCCTTGTCATCCAGCACCAGCGTGATCTTGCGATCGGCCAGCAGTTTTTGCAGCCGAACCATCTGGATATCGACGATCGCTGTCATCTGGTCGCGCCGTAAGCGGTGGAACAGGATGATGTCGTCGATCCGATTCAGGAACTCGGGGCGGAAGGTCGCGCGCACCGCGCCCAGCACCTGATCGCGCACGGCCGTCACGTCCTCGCTGGCGTCGGTCATGTACTCCGAGCCGAGGTTGGACGTCATGATGATGAGCGTGTTCTTGAAATCGACCGTGCGGCCCTGGCCGTCCGTGAGCCGCCCATCGTCCAGCACCTGGAGGAGCACGTTGAACACGTCCGGATGCGCCTTTTCGATCTCGTCGAACAGGACGACCTGATACGGGCGGCGCCGCACGGCTTCGGTCAACGCTCCGCCCTCGTCGTAACCGACGTAGCCCGGGGGCGCGCCGATCAGGCGCGATACGGAGTGTTTCTCCATGTACTCGCTCATATCGATGCGCGCCATGGCGTGCTCGTCGTCGAACAGGAACTGCGCCAGCGCCTTGGTCAGCTCGGTTTTGCCGACGCCGGTGGGTCCAAGGAACATGAACGAGCCGATTGGGCGGTTCGGGTCCTGCAGGCCGGCGCGGGCGCGGCGCACCGCTGTGGAGACGGCTTTCACCGCTTCCTCCTGGCCGATCACGCGTTTGCCGATGGCCGCTTCCATCGAGAGCAGCTTGTCCTTCTCGCCCTGCAGCATGCGGTCCACCGGCACGCCGGTCCAGCGCGAGACGACGCCCGCGATATGGTCGGGCGTAACCGCCTCCTCCACCATGGCGCGGGACGAAGACTCGGTCTCCTCAATGGCCTTGAGCTTCTTTTCCAGCTCGGGAATCTTTACATACTGAAGCTCGCCCGCACGGTTGAAGTTGCCCTTGCGCTGCGCCTGCTCCAGCTCGTTGCGGAAGCCCTCCAGCTGCTCCTTCAGCTTCTGCGCTTCGCCGAGCTTGCTCTTTTCGGCCTGCCAGCGCTGCGTGATGCTGGCAGACTTCTCCTCGAGATCGGCCAGCTCCTTCTCCAGCTTGGCGAGGCGATCCTTGGACGCTGTATCGGTCTCCTTCTTCAAGGCCTCGCGCTCGATCTTGAGCTGGATGGCACGGCGGTCGATCTCGTCCAGTTCCTCAGGCTTCGAATCCACCTGCATGCGCAGCCGCGACGACGCCTCGTCCATCAGATCGATGGCCTTGTCGGGCAGGAAGCGGTCGGTGATGTAGCGGTTCGAGAGCGTCGCCGCCGCCACCAGCGCGCTGTCCGTGATGCGCACGCCGTGATGCAGCTCGTACTTTTCCTTGAGGCCGCGCAGGATCGAGATGGTGTCCTCGACCGTCGGCTCACTGACGAACACCGGCTGGAAGCGGCGAGCGAGCGCGGCGTCTTTTTCAATATACTTGCGGTATTCCGCCAGCGTCGTTGCGCCGACGCAATGCAGTTCGCCGCGCGCGAGGGCGGGCTTCAGCAAATTGGACGCATCCATCGCGCCATCGGCCTTGCCGGCGCCGACGATGGTGTGCAGCTCGTCGATGAACAGGATGATTTTTCCACCCTCAGCCGCCATCTCCGACAGCACGGCCTTCAACCGCTCCTCGAATTCGCCCCGATACTTCGCGCCGGCAACCAGCGAACCCATGTCGAGCGAGAGCAGTTTCTTGTCTTTCAGCGATTCCGGCACATCGCCCTTGACGATGCGCAGCGCCAGGCCTTCGGCGATGGCGGTCTTGCCGACCCCCGGCTCGCCGATCAGCACCGGATTGTTCTTGGTGCGCCGTGACAACACCTGGATGGTGCGGCGGATTTCCTCGTCGCGCCCGATCACGGGATCGAGTTTTCCGGCCGCCGCGGCCTCGGTCAAGTCGCGCGCGTATTTCTTCAAGGCGTCATAGCCTTGCTCGGCGCCCGCCGTGTCGGCCGTGCGGCCCTTGCGCAAATCGTTGACAGCCTGGTTCAGCGTCTGCGCGGAAACGCCGGCCCGCGCGATGGCTTTGCCTGCGTCGGTGTCCTTGTCCATGGCGAGGGCGAGCAGCAAGCGTTCCGCGCTGACAAACGAATCCCCAGCCTTGTCGGCGAGTTTCTGCGCCTGCTCGAACAGCCGCGCGGTGCCGGCCGCCATATACAACTGCCCGCTCCCGCCGCCTGAAACTTTCGGCATGCGGTTGAGCGCCGTCTGCGTCTCGCGCAGCGCCTCCTCTGGCCGCCCGCCCGCCTTGCGAATGAGGCCCGACGCCAGCCCCTCCTCGTCATCGAGGAGAACTTTCAGCACATGCTCTGGCGTGAACTGCTGGTGCCCCTCGCGCAGGGCAAGGCTTTGCGCCGCCTGCACGAAGCCGCGCGCCCGCTCGGTGTATTTCTCGAAGTCCATGAGTAGACCCTCCTAGGCGCGCCGCGACTACCCGATAGGGCGCAGACCCACGCCGTCATCGAATTGATTTGCGTCAATACGCTCCCGGCGCCGGCAACGCTGTTGCACGGACCACATATAGTGTGGCGCGTTTGCAAGAAAAGAGGCGGCGCCCAAACTCCAACGCCTTGAGCTTTCTCTCCGAGGCCACTAGCGTCTGCGTTCTTTGCAGACACCCAAAACCGAAGTACGCATGCCCGCTCAACCCCTCTCACGCAATCTGACCGGCATGCTCGTGCTGGCGCTCGGCATCATGCTGTTCTCGGTGCAGGACGCCATTATCAAGGCCGTCAGCAGCGACTATGCGCTGACCGAGGCCATCGTTATCCGCAGCCTGGTGGCGCTGCCGATCCTGGTGGCGATGGTGCAGGCCGAGGCGGGGTTGACGCGGCTAGCCCGCGGTAACATCGGCGGCATGATCGCGCGCGGGCTCATTCTGCTGGTCTCCTACACCAGCTACTACATGGCCATTGCAGCATTGCCGCTCGCCGAGGCGATCGCGCTGTTCTTCGTCTCGCCGGTGATGGTGACGCTGCTGGCCGGCCCGATACTCGGCGAGCGGGTCAGCCTCAAGTCTTGGCTGGCCGTCGGCATCGGCTTTGTTGGCGTGCTGATTATCCTGCAGCCTGGCAGCGCTGTGTTCAAGCCGGCCGCTTTGCTGAGCCTTGTCAGCGCCGCCGCCTACGGGCTTGCCATGGTGCTCGCCCGTAAAATGGGCGCCTCGGCGCCGGCCAGCGTGATGTCCTTCCATCAGAACGGCGTCTATCTCCTCGGCGCGCTGGTCATTGCCGGCGTGTGCGGAGCGCTTGGCCTGACCAGGCTCGACAACCCGGCGCTGGATTTCCTGCTTCGGCCCTGGGCGACGCCGACCTTGCGCGACTTCCTGATGATGGCCGCCTGCGGCGTGATAGCGGCCGTGGCCATGGCGCTGCTCACCCAAGCCTACCGCCTCGCTGAGGCCAACCTCGTGACCGTGTTCGAATACTCCGGCATGATCTGGGCGCCGCTTTGGGGCTTCCTGTTCTTTGCCGAAGTTCCGCGCTGGACGACGTTTGCGGGCATGGCGCTGATCGTTGCGGCGGGGCTGTATTCGGCGCGCGCAGCTGCAGGGCAGGCGCCGAAGGTGGTGGCGGTTCTGGAGGCCTAGGGGTGAGAGTTGAGAGTTGGTCAGGAGTCAATAACTGCGGTATGCTGCGTCACTAATCATGGAGTCAGGCGATGACCGGCCAAAACGACGATCTTCTACTCCCTGCCCGCAACATCGAGGTCTCGCCCGAGGCGCTGGCCGACATCCGTCGTCTCTATCACGAGGCGTTCCGTCTCTACGGCTCGATGGCGTTATGGAATGTTCGCGAGTTCGACGAGCCCACGCCCGAGCAGGCAGTGAACATAACGCGCAAGTTGCGAATAGAGGGGAACATGAATAGCCGGCGGCATGCGGAGAAGTTGGAGGCTCTGTTCCGTGCCACTTAGTCCGCTGCAGACCGAAATCGTCCGTATGATTGCGCCCTCGCGCAGCGACACGAGCTATGTCGCCGGAGGCACACCGATCAATCTGTACGGCCCGCGCTTCTCGACCGACATAGACATTTTCCATCCCAGGTCCGAGTTCGCAGATGCCGCCGCTGCCGCCGACATCGCCCGGCTGAAAGCGGCCGGAATGTCCGTCGAGGTGTTACGTCAGATCAAGGGTATGACATCGGCGAACGTCACCTCCGATGGCGATGTAACCAAGGTCGAGTGGGTCACGGACAGCGATTTTCGCTATTTTCCGCCAATGACAGACCCTGTCTTCGGCTTCGTACTCCATCCTGCCGACCTCGCTGTAAACAAGATGACGGCGGCGGCTGGCCGCCACGAGGTGCGCGATATCGTCGACCTGTTGACCATCCACGAGTCCTACCTGAGTGTCGGCGCCATCGCGCTCGCAGCAGTGGTCGTTTCGCCCGGCTTCACGCCGGAATCGCTCCTGACGGAAGTTCAGCGCAACGCCAATTATCCCGTGATCGACTTCGCCGAGATGCCTGCATTGCTGCCCGTCGACGGCGCCGTTGTCCTACCGAAAATTCGTCAGGCGCTGGAACGGGCGCTCGCCTTCGTGATGAAGGTGCCGAGCGACAAGGTCGGCCGTCTGTTTCTGGAGAACGGCATACCGGTCGAACCCGATCTCGCACGGTTGGACAGCTATATCGAGCATGAGCCCAAGCGGGGCGGTCACTGGCCCTCAAGCACTAAGACCCTCTAACCCCATGCACTCCCGCCGCACCATAACCGTCGCCGGATGCCACGCCGAGGGCGAGGTGGGCGACGTCATCATCGGCGGCGTCCTGCCTCCGGCCGGCGCCACCATGTTCGAGCGCATGCAGACCATGCAGCGCGACCATGACCACATCCGCAAACTCCTCATCTGCGAGCCGCGCGGCTCGGTCGCCCGCCATGTCAACCTTATCACGCCGCCGATCCGCCCCGATTGCGACGCCGGGCTGATCATCATGGAGCCGACGGAATATCCGCCGATGTCGGGCTCGAATTCCATGTGCGCGGCGACGGTGCTGTTGGAAACCGGGATGGTGGCCATGACCGAGCCGGTCACCATTGTCCATCTCGATACGCCCGCCGGCCGCGTCGCTGTGCGGGCCGAATGTTCGGACGGTCGCGTGAAATCGGTTGAGATCACCAATGTGCCGAGTTTTGTCTTCCACTTCGATCATCCGCTAGAGATCGCGGGCGAAAAACCGATGACCGTCGATGTCGCCTATGGCGGCATGATCTACGCCAGCGCCAATGCAGCCGCGCTCGGCTTCACCATCGCCCCAGATGAGGCACGCGATCTCGCCGTGCTGGGCGAAAAAATCCGCCGCGCCGCGCGCGAGCAGATCACGGCCGTGCATCCGGAAAATCCCAGCATCGCCGGCGTTTCCATCGTGCAGTTCGCCATGCCATTCGAGGGCGTCGGTAAGGTCACGCGCAACACCTGCATCGTCTCGCCGGGCCGCTCGGACCGGAGCCCGACCGGCACGGGAACTTCAGCCCGCATGGCGATTTTGCATGCGCGTGGAAAAATGAAGGTCGGCGAGAGCATGACCCACGCTTCGATTATTGGGTCGCAGTTTCATGGCCGGATCGTTGAGGCCGTCAGCGTGGGTGGAAAATCCGCCATCATCCCGGCCATCAAGGGACGGGCCTGGATGACCGGGCTGCACCAATACTTTGTCGATCCCGAAGATCCCTATCCGGTCGGATACGTCGTATCGGACACCTGGGGCGTTGGTGGCAACGCCGATCCGCAGTCGTGATCGTCGCTACCTGCCGAGCGCCAGCGACAACCCGATCACGGCCAAGGACGCCAGGAACAGCGCCCCCACGATGATGCGGCCGATCCAATCGGTTGGATCGCCCGCCTGCCGGTCTTCGTGAATCGGCCTGTCATTGCGGTCGTTGACCATGGCAGCTCCCACGGAGCGGTTGGTGGATCGGCGCGGCACGCCGCCCTCCGCATCTTCGCCGGGGTCGCGGTTCGCACGCACCATCGGCATCATGATGAGGCCGGCGGCCAGGAACACTAACACCACGGCCAAGCCCCAGCGCTGCTCGCCCGTGGCTGCGGTTAATCCGCCAACCAGCAGCGGGGCCACGAATGACGACGCCTTGCCCGAGAAAGCGAACAGGCCGAAGAACTGCGTGATGCGGTCCTTCGGCGCCAAACGGGCCATCAGCGAGCGGCTGGAGGCGCCCAACGGGCCGGTGACCAAGCCGACAAAGATGGTGAAGCCCAGGAACCAGCGCTCGGCCGACGAGGCCAGGAAGCCGCTGCCGGGAGCTTTGGCCGCCACGCTTTGGGCGAACAGCACATGGGTCCTGTCGACCGAGACCACGCCTGCTGCGGCAAAGAACGCAATCACCAGCGATCCGATAATCACGGCCTTAGGGCCGATCCGGTCGTCCAGATAGCCGCCGATGGCTGCGCCGATCATGGCCGCCACAATCAGCACGATGCCGAACAGACCCAACTCAGTGGTCGACCAGCCGAACAGCGCGGTGCCATAGATGCCGCCGAAGGAAAACATCGCCAGCAGACCGTCCGTGAACAGCATGCGCGAGACCAGGAACAGGATGATGTCCTGGTGGTGTTTCAGCTCACCAAACGTCTGTTTCAGGCCGTCGAGCCCGCTTTGGGTGCGCGCGACTTGCCGGTCCGGGGTAAACAGCAGCATCGGTGTTGCAAAGATCAGCAGCCATAGCGCGCAAAACGGTCCGACCAGGCGGTCGCCCTGGCGCGAGGCGGCGTCGAGGCTCAGCAGCGGCGTGAAACCCAACAGTGTCTTGCCGGACCCGGCATCGCCAACCAGCAGGCCAGCGACGATCAGCAGGGCGCACAGCCCACCCAGGTAGCCCAGCGCCGCGCTGGTGCCGGACAGGCGGCCGTAGTGCTCGGGCGCCACCAGCCCAGGCATCATGGCGTTGACGAAGGTGGCACTGACTTCGGCCGCGACCGCCGCAACGATGAAGGCGAGCAGGATCCAGATCAGGCGGCCGGGTTGGCCGGGATCAGCCAGCCAGAGTGCCGACATGCCGGCCATAAAAATGATCAGCGCGACCACGATCCAACGCTTGCGGTGTCCGGTAGCGTCCGCGAACGCGCCCAGCAGCGGGCTCAAGATGGCGACGGCCAAACCCGCAGCGGCTGCGGCATAGCCCCAATAGGACTGTCCGGCCACCGGATCGCCGACGAAGCTGTTGGCAAAGAATGGCGCAAACAGGAAGGTGGTGACGAGGGAATAGAAGGGCTGCGCCGACCACTCGTAGATCAACCAGCTGAACAGCCCGAGGCTTCCGATCCCTGCAGCCGCTTGAGGCAGCAGCGACCCGCGGCCTTCAACTTGAACCGTGTCCACCATCTGCCGTCCTGCCCGCCTGATTGCCCCACCGGAGCCTAACGGCAGCGGGCGGACCCTTGTCAATGCCGCCGCCGCCGCAGCGGCCGGTTGAGGAGCCGTGACGCACCGGTATG
>JAYUAJ010000514.1:0-6924 GCA_043741375.1 Hyphomicrobiaceae bacterium
CCTTTGCCAGCCTCGGCTCGGCGCCGGTTCCGGCCTCGCCACCGACAGCAGACTCGGTGAAGGGCGCGCCGGGTCTCAACCTGTCGGTGACGCTGGGGCCTCAATCAGGCGTCTACGGCGGCAAGGTCGCATGGACCGTGCGCAAAGCCGACGCCACGGGCCAGGGCCAGGTCGTGGCCCACGCCGATACCCCAACCGTGTACCTGCCGCTACCACCAGGAAGCTACGATGTGGACGTTGGCGCCGGTGGGTTGAGCAAGAGCCGGATCGTCGATGTACGCGACAACGCATCGACCGATGTCGGGCTATCGCTTGACGCAGGCATGGTGCAGTTGAAGGCCACCACTGCTCAGACCCTGCCAGCTGGCGAACAAGTCTTTGTCACGATCTATCGCCTGGGCGAGAGCGCTGACGACGTTCCCGAAACGGTTGCGGTCCAGCCAATTTCCGCCGAGCCGCTGTTGCTGCCGGCGGGCAACTACCGGATCGTAACGTCGTTGCACGATCTGCAAACCGAACGGACGATTGCCGTAGTCCCGGGGGCTGCCCTGGTCAGCGAATTTTCCATGGCGACGGGCGTCTTGCAAATCGAGACGCCTGCAACGCCGTCGGATGCGCAGCCCGTGACGCGGGTTGCCTACTTCATCAGCGAGGACGATCCCGAGCAGCCTCTGGGCCAGCGCGATGTCGGGCGTTCGGCGCTGCCCAATCCGTCCTTTGACCTCAAACCCGGCCTCTATCATGTCTATGCGCGAGAAGGCGCGGCCCAAGCCCGCGTCGATGCGCTCGTGAAGGCTGGCGAGACCACCAAGGTCTTGCTGCCGATCGTCACCGGACGGCTGAAGCTTGCGCCGATGGGCGCCATCGACGGCAGCGAAATCCCCAAGGAGCTGGTCAGCTACACGATCGAGCGTTTGGGCGATACCGGCACGGTCGGCACCGTGGTCGCGCGCAGCAGCCTCGATGACTCACGTATCGATCTTGAGGCGGGGCGCTACCGCGTCACTGGCCGCGTCGGGCTGGTGAATGTGTCGGCGGTTGCCGAGGTGATCATCAAGCCAGGGTCGGAAACAATCGTCGCGTTGCGCCCTAGCATGGCGCTCCTAAGCCTCGGTTTCGGCGAGGTGCCCGAGACAGCTCTGGACGTGCTGTGGGAGATTCGCGCGCCAGACGGCAAGGTCGTTTGGGCGACGACCGGCGCAACGCCGTTATTGCCGCTGGCGCCGGGCGACTATGAAGTGCATGCCTACCGGGCCGGTCGCGATCATCCGCAGGCCGTCACGCTGGCTGCCAACGAGCACCGCACTGTCGTCATTCGGCCGGAATGATGGGGCTGAAGGGGATCCTACTCCACTGATCGCGAGGACCAATTTGCACGCCGCTGAGCGCCAAGCTGCCACCTCCCACCCCAACCCCCCCCCTCAAGAGGGGAGGGGGCAGGCTGGCCGTATGGAAAGGTTGGGCCCGAACACGGGCAGGGGCACCCCCTCCCCCCTTGAGGGGGAAGGTTGGGGTGGGGGGGCGGCCCAGGCACTGATCGCCCTGTTTTGCGCCCTGGCGCTCACGCCCAACGCAGCCCAGGCCGCCGCAGCCGCCAAATCTGAGCGCGGGCGTGTGCTGCTCATCGTTGATTCCACCGCCTATATGGGCACGTTGCTGGGCGGCAGCAGCAAAATGGTAGCGGTCGGCAACGCTCTTGCCAGTGTGTGGCCGAACCACGCCGGGCAACTTGATCTCGGGTTGACGGTTTACGGCCACCGCATTAGCGGCCAGCCGGCTTGCACCGATATCGACCCGCGCCGCCGCGTTACGCCCCTTGCCGCTGATGCGGCGGGCGACCTGTTGACAGGGCTCAAGACCAAGGGCGATGCCGGCGTGGCCAAGGTGCTGGCGGCGGTCGCGGCCAGCAAGGATGCGGCGGTTGCGGGCGGTTCGATCATCCTGGTTGCCGGGGGGCCCGACAGCTGCGAGGCTGACCCGTGCGAAGCGGCGAGCAAAATTGCAGCCGAGCGACAGCTACCGGTGCATGTCATTGCCATCGACGCGGGCGGTGAGGCAGCCTCCCTGCAATCGCTGAAATGTGTCGCCGACAATACCAAGGGACACTATTGGCAAGTTGCCAGCACCTTGGAACTGGCTGCCGCGCTGGACGATGCGCTGGCGCTGACCCATCAGCAGGACAATCCCGCCGCCGGCTTGCGCGCGGGCAGCGCCGACGCTGGCGCGGATCCGGCCGCGTCAGGCCTGGCTGGTGCCGGTGCGCCGGACCCTAGCGCAGAAGCGCTTCTGACCGGCAATCTCAACAGTCCGGCTCCCAATGCGCCTCCCGGCCAGGTCAGCTTGTCGGCTCTCCTGACCGATGCTGGCCCGGTGCTGACGTCGGGCGTGTCCTGGCGGGTCTATGCTGCGAATGGCCAGACCCTGAAAAAGGTCATGGCGTCCAACGAGCCCAGCCCCGTACTGACGCTGCCCTCCGGTGAGTACCTGATCAACGCCGCTTACGGCCGGTCCTACGCCACGCGCAAGGTCAAGGTCGCGGAAGGCAGCGGCAAGGCGGAACTGGTGCTGAACGCAGGCGGCGTGAAGCTGGGTGCGCGGCTGGGGGACGGAAGCCTGGTCCCCGCCCAGTTCGTGACGGCCGACATCCTTTCAGACGAACGCGACCAGTTCGGAAACCGCGCAAAGCTGGCGGAGGCCATCCGTCCGGGTGTGGTCTTGAGGTTGAATTCCGGCCTCTATCACGTGTCGGCCACCTATGGCGATGCAAACGCTACGGTGCAGTCCGATGTCGCCGTGGAAGCCGGCCGCATCACCGATGCGATCGTCACCTTTACTGTCGCCCGCGTCACGTTTCGTCTGGTGCAACAGCCCGGTGGCGAGGCGCTGACCGGAACGACCTGGACCATTCTGGGCGGCGCCGGCGAGACGGTCAAGAAAAGCGTTGCTGCGCTCCCCACGCATATTCTGGCGCCGGGCGACTACAGCGTGGCAGCCGAACGGGCCGGCCGGCAATATACCCAAACCTTCACGATCAAGACCGGCGACGCCATCCAAGTCGAGGTGGTCGCGAAGGAGTAGATCGTCTTAGCGTTTTGATTGCGCTGCCATCCCATTGCCGTCACCCGGGGCACACAGCGTGACAGCATTCGACGTGACGATCGCTGGCGCCGCGTTTGGATCGGCGTCGGGGGAGTTCCAGTTGAAGGCTTCCGGTCTGGATTTCGATGGAGATCCCGGACCAGCACTGCACCATGAAGAATGCTGCTGCGCATCCGGGATGACAATTGTCGGTTGGGTTGGCCAGAACCCGCCTCAAGCGCTTCCCGGAAAAGTGTGAAGCGGTTTTCCGAAAAGAAGCACGACCAAACAAAGACTTAGAGCCCGGAAGAGATTCGAAGAATAGTTGAAAGACCCTAGCCCTTCGCCTCGACGTGCCTGGCAAAATTGTTCAAGATCGCCTGCCAGCCGATGCGCTGCAGCTCGATCGGATTCTCCGCCTCGGGATCAAAGGTTTCGCGCACCGTTACGCCGTCCTTGCCGGGCAGAAACTCCACCAGCATGGTGCGGTCGCCGAACGCGGCCTCGATCAGCTTGTGGTTCTCGACCCGCGTGTAAGTGCCGGCGAAATCAAAACCCATGCTGCCGTCCTTGGCTTCCATGCGGGACGAAAAAGCGCCGCCAACACGCAAGTCCACGGCCGCCTTGGTGGTGTGCCAATCATCGCTGGCGGCGTTCCACTGCGTGATGTCGTCCGGCGTGGTCCAGGCGCGCCAGACTCTTTCGATCGGGGCCGCAACTTTGGTTTCAACCGAGATTTTCATTGCTTTTATCCTTTGCCTGCACCGCAAGGCACCCTGAATCGCGGGAGATATATCCGAAAAATAGCGGGCCCGCGAGCGCCCGAACCGTCTCGCAGCCGATGGCCTCTGCTCGTTGAAGTTGCGCTGGCTGTTGGTCACGACCGATCCCACCCAAACCTCGCGACAGCGGCCCAGGTTTCCGCTAAACGGCAGTGCCCGTTTCACCACCTCCCCCCACGCATCGCCTTCGGACCGCCCCGCTCATGCTCAACTGGCTGCTGATCTTTGTTCCCATCACCGCCGTACTGGCGTACGCCGTGCACCCTGCCGATTGGATCCTCTTTTGCTCGGCGGCGCTCGCCATTGTGCCGATCGCGGCGCTGATCGGGGAGGCGACCGAGAACCTGTCGGTGCAGACCGGCCCTACGCTCGGCGGCCTGCTCAACGCGACCTTTGGCAACGCCACGGAGCTGATCATCGCCTTCTTCGCGTTGCGCGCTGGCAAGATCGAGGTCGTCAAGGCCAGCATTACCGGATCGATGATCTCGAATATGCTGCTGGTGCTGGGGTTGGCGCTGTTCCTGGGCGGGCTCAGATACCAAAAGCAGTCGTTCAGCAAGGAGATCGCCGGCGCGCTCTCGAGCTTGCTTCTGATCGTGATGATCGCCTTCCTGGTGCCGGCCATGTTCGATCTCACTGAGCGCATGGGCGCGGTTGCGCCGGCGCGCGCGCTGATCGGCGATGAGACGTTCGCGCTGGCCGCAAGCGTGGTGCTGATCGGGCTTTACGTCTGCAACCTCATGTTCAGCCTGGTCACGCACAAGGACCTGATCTCGATCAGCGACGACCCGCACGAGGGTGAGGCGTGGCCGGTGCGGCGCAGTGTGACGACGCTCGCCGTGGCGACGGTGGCGGTAGCGTGGCTTTCGGAACTGCTGGTCGGCTCGCTGGAGGGGTTCAGCCGGCAACTGGGCCTGACCGAAGTGTTCGCGGGATTGATCATTATCCCGATCATCGGCAATGCCGCCGAGCACGCCGCCAGTGCCTTCGCCATGAAGAACAAGCTTGATTTGGCGATCCAGATCGCCCTTGGCGCCACCATCCAGATCGCCCTGCTGGTCGCCCCGGTACTGGTGATTTTCTCCTTCCTGATCGGCCAGCCGATGGATCTGGTGATCCACCGGCCGCTCGAGCTGGTCGGCCTGATCGGCGCGACGCTGATCACCGCCAGCGTGTCGCGCGACGGCGAGACCAACTGGCTGGAAGGAGCGATGCTGCTGGGCGTGTACCTGCTGCTGGCGCTGGCGTTCTTCTTCCTGCCGGCGGGGGCTTAGAGCCGGCTCAACGCGCCATCCGCAAGAACGGCGAACATAACAAGTAGGGGTAAGGATATTTGGTCTACGCCTTGAAACTAACGCGCCGCTAGGCTATCGGCAATCGGAGAAGAGGACCAAGGTGTATGCACAAAGCAGCCAGATCGGCGATCGCGATCGTTCTAACCCTGGTGCTTTCAGCTGCGGTTGCCGCTGCCGAGACGGCTCCCGATCGCTTCGGCACGGCGTGGAAACCGCTGCGCATTGGCGCTGGCGGTTATCTGACCGGCATGGACATTTCTCCCGATGGCTCCACCCGAATCGTCCGTGCCGATACTTATGGCGCCTATATCTGGAATGCGGCCCGCGCGCAGTGGGACCAGCTCGTCACGGCGAGTTCCATGCCAAAGCCGCTTCTCAATCGGGACTATGCGGCGGGCGTCTATGAGATTCGCATGGCTCCGAGCCTTCCGGCGCGCCTTTACATGGCCTTTGCCGGCAGTATTTTTCGGAGCGACGATCGGGGCGCCCACTGGTCAAAAACGAGCTTTCACAAGGTTGCGATGGAGCCGAACGACGCCAACCGGACCAATGGTCAGAAGCTCGCGGTCGATCCGGCCAATCCCGATGTCGTGCTCGCCGGAACCCAGCAGGATGGCCTGTTCGCGACGCGCGATGGTGGCGCCAGCTGGCAGAAGATCGCGCCAGTGCCGGTTAGCCAGAAAGACAAGGATGGCCTTTTCCAAGGGATAACGGGTATTGCCTTCGATCCGGCCTCGGGAACTCTGGCAGGCCGCACCAAGATCATTTACGCATCAAGCTACGGCAACGGCGTATTCATCTCATCCGACGCCGGCCAAACCTGGTCGGCACAAGTGGGCGGTCCAAAAAATATCGGTCACGGCAAGATTGCGGCGGACGGCACCTATTTTGCCACTGGCGACGATCACACGGCGGTTTGGCGCTACGCCGCCGGGCAATGGAAGAACATAACCCCCGAGGCCCAGAACTGGGACACGGTCGTATTGGATCCGGACCATGCCGAGCGGCTCCTTGCCATTCGCGAAGGCGGCTTCATCGATATCAGTCGTGATCAAGGCGAGCATTGGGACGGCATCATCTGGGGACAGGGACACAACGTTAGAATCGCCAAGGACATCCCATGGCTGGCCTGGACTAAGGGCGAGTACATGGCCGGCGGCGATTTGCTGTTCGACCCCGTCGTCAAGGGCCGGCTCTGGTTCGCGGAAGGCTTGGGTGTTTGGTACAGCGACTTCGACTTCAGCCATGTCTGGAATGTACCGGTCGAATTTACATCGCAAAGCCTCGGGATCGAGCAGCTTGTCGCCAACGAAATCGTTGCTCCGCCCGGCGGTAGGCCGCTCGTTGCCAGTTGGGACAGGCCGGTGTTCCGAAGCGAGGACAGCGCGGTGTTTCCAACCGAGCACGGGCCCAACCGCGAAAATGATATCGTCGCTGGTTGGGCAATCGACTACGCCGGGACCCAGCCCAATTTCATTGCAGGCGTGTTCGACTGGTGGGGCCGGGAGGAATCGTCCTATTCGCGCGACGGCGGCCAGACCTGGGAGAAGTTCGCAAGCTACCCCGCTCTGGACGGGGCCATTGGCGGCGACATCGCGGTCAGCACCCCAGACAACATGATCTGGGCCGCCTCCAACAAAAAGCCGGCGTTTGTCACCAAAGACGGCGGCCAGAGTTGGAGCCCCTTGAAGCTTTATGAACCGATGGGCGATGATCCCGTCTGGAGCTTTGCCTACTACCTCAACCGGCACATCGTCGCGGCCGATCGC
>JAYUAJ010000515.1:0-15393 GCA_043741375.1 Hyphomicrobiaceae bacterium
TTCACGTGCAAAATTCGAGGCGCCTGGAGAAACGCGCATGGCAACCCGCCCGGATCGGCGCGGCCCGTCGCACATCAGGCGGGGCAGCCCACGACCTCAGCCACGCAACAACAAGAAATCCCCTGAAAACTCATATGACTTCAATCGGCTTAAAAAACTCATACCAAGCAGACTCTGGTCAAGGCTGCCGGGGCGGGCGACCAGCGCATCCACATTGCCGACGCCGACCGGGCCAACTAGCACGCGCTTCAGCTTCACCGGGGCAGCGAACGCCGAACCGTTGGCAGTCTCGACTGGCACGCTGTAGGTGAGCTTGTCGGTATCGATGCCGATCTGCTGGGCATCGAGCGCGCGCAAGACGATAGTGGTTGCGCCGGTATCGATGACCATCTGCACCGCCTCGCCGTTGACGTTGGCGTGGACGATGAAGTGTCCGCCAGGTTGGCGGCGCAGTTTGATCAGACGCTCGCTCTCAACCGGCTGTGGCACACTTAAGGCGGCGCTCTGAGGGGCAACCATAGCGATCAGATCATCGGCAACCTGGGGCAGCTCGGCGCGATAGGCGTAGAGCAGACCGGCGCCGGCCACCACGCCTGTCCACAGCAAGAGATCGCGCGCGACCAGCGAGGCCTGGCCCTGGTAACGGCGCAACAGCGGCATGGCGACCACGATCAGCAGCGCCAGCAAAAAGGCGGCGCCGGCCAGTTGCGCGGGACCAAAGCCGTAAACGCTACCGGCGTCGCTGCGCAGCACGATGGCGAGGGCGGCCAGCACCAGCAGTATCAACGCTACCCAACCGGCCAAGTCAGTCTCCCTTACCCTGCATCTGCCGCTTGCGCTCCTCGACCGCGCCAAGCACAGCCCGCCGGTCGGCCTCGGTGAAGCCGGACCAAAGCGCGATTTCCTGCAGTGAGCGGTAACAGCCCTCGCACAGACCTGTGGCGTCATTCAGATGGCAGAGGCCAATGCAGGGCGATGGGGTTGGGAGACGGGACAATGTGGTCAGGCTCGTGCGCTGAAAAGCCTTCATGCGCCGCGCTTACGGCTTGGTCCAAGAATGCTGTCGACGAATTCGCGGGTAGTGCCGATGAGGCGCTCGCCCTTGCCCGCGTCGAGCTCGCGCATCGCCTTCTGAGTTGCCTTGTTGGGGATCTCGACGTCAAACGGCAGTCCTTGCCGCAGCACGACCTGATGCAACATCATGGTGATGGCGTCGGTTGTCGACACGCCGACCTTGCGCAGCACGGACTCGGCGCGGGCCTTGAGTTTTTCGTCAACGCGAGCGCTGATATAGGCGGTTTTGGGCATGGGGAAACCCTGGTTATTCAGAATCGTGTATCGCGAACGTGAGACAGGGAACAAGCCGTTGACCCTTATGGTACCACGAGCCGTGAAGCGTAGGGTGCAATAGCGCAGCGTATTGCACCACTTGTGCCTGGGAACGGTGCGTTACGGCTTCCGCGCCTAACGCACCCTACGTTCGCTCATTTCGCGCGCGTCACACCCCGGCGGCGATCCCCTCCGCCCGCGCGATCTTGCGCAGGCGGGAGATGGCTGTGTGGCCGGACGACGCGGCGGGACGTGGCGCTGCGGCCTGCGGAACCGCCGGAGCCGGCGGTTTGCGCAGCCGATTTGGCACGGCGACGGCCTCGGCGGCGCTGGCGGGTTTCAGCACGCGGTGGGCTGGCATGCGCACGATGGCTTCGGTACCCATCCGGAGTTCACTTTCCAGCTCAAACGTGCCGCCGTGCATTTCCACCAGGCTCTTGACGATCGGCAGGCCCAAACCCGTGCCGCCTTCTGCCGTGTGGTAGGCCAATGATCCCTGCCCGAACGCCTGCATGACGCGCGGCAGTTCCTCCCGCGGTATGCCGGGGCCGGTATCGCGGATCGAGAGCATCTGCCCGCCATCGCCGCTGCGCGCGATCCTGAGAGTGATGCTGCCCGAGGGCGGCGTGAATTTCAGGGCGTTCGATAGCAGGTTCAGCGTGATCTGGCGCAAGGCCTTTTCATCCGCCCACAGAGGGGCCAGATGAGCCTGGAAGTTCTCAACAATCGTAAGCTGTTTGCTCTCGGCGCGCAGTTTCAAGAGGCGATGGCAATCGGCGACCACCGCGGTCAAACTCACTTGTTCTGGGTGCAACTCGTGCTTGCCCGCCTCTATGCGCGACAGGTCGAGAATGTCGTTGATCACCTGGAGGAGATGCTTGCCGCTGGAGTGAATGTGCTCGGCATACTCCTTATACACCTTGTTACCCACCGGCCCCATCATCTCGGTCATGGTGACTTCGGAAAAGCCAAGGATGGCGTTGAGGGGTGTGCGCAACTCGTGGCTGATGTTGGCCAGGAAGCGCGACTTGGCGAGGTTGTTCGCCTCGGCGCGGCGGCGCGCTTCGTCAGAGATCGCCTTGGATTCTTCCAGCTGGGCGATCAGCGCGTCCTTTTCAGCGCGGAATTCGAGCATGGCCGCGACGGTGGCGTTGAGGCCCTTGGCGAGGAAAATGAAGTAGATGTGGATACCGACCGCCATGGCCGCCAGCGCCCAGTAGAACGGCTCATGCTGGGCGGCAAAGCGGATAATGAGGCCGGCCGTCATCGGGATGGTGCCGGCATAGACGATCGGCAGCACGGTGGCCGCAAACATCAGTCGCAGCGTGAGGACGACGATCAGGGCGGCGAATATGAAGACGTGCGCAGAGTGATCGGCGGGATGGAAGCCCACCAGCGCAAAGCCGGCCCAGGCGAGACCGTACACGGTTTCGGCGGCGATCAGTTTGTTCTGCCACCGAGCAACGTTCAGGCCGGCGCGCGGTTCGCTGACGAATTTCTGGGCCAGGCGCGTCAGGTTCCAGCGCGCGGCGAGCAGGACCACGAGCCAGATCACCGGTTCTTGCGGCTCGGCCCAATACATCGAGGCGAGCGCGATGATGATCGCCAGCAGCGGGATGGTGAGGGTTGCGCCGAGCTCGTTGCGGGCGAACATATGGAGGAGTTCGTAGTCGAATTCCGGTTTGGTGCTGGCCCCTTGTGTCATCTGCTGGCGGGCCAGGCGCGCGCTTTCGGCACCCGTGCCGCTGGTTTTGCGGGGGCGGACTGGCAGGGCCGGAGCGATAGCGGCAGAGCTGCTCATGGGCCTTGGCGGGTTTGCGCTGGCTGACGGCGATGTGACGAACGCGGCGAAGCGTTGTCGAAGTGTTAAGGTGAAAGCATGAAAAAATGTTTAAAAATAGTATCTTACGTAGCGATGCTTATATGTTGGTGGAGGATAATTGGTTGTGAGCGATGATGCGGCGCTGGCCGCGCTTCTTGCCGATATCCGGGCCTGCCGGGTTTGCGTCGACAGGCCAGCGGGCAGGCCCTTGCCGCATCAGCCACGCCCGATCATCCGGGCGTCGGTGAGCGCTCGGATCGCCATCTGCGGCCAGGCGCCGGGGACGCGCGTGCATGCAAGTGGCATGCCGTTTACCGATCCATCGGGTGACCGGTTACGCGACTGGATGGGCGTCACGCCGGACGAATTCTACGACCAACGTAGGATTGCGATCGTGCCGATGGGGTTTTGTTTTCCAGGCCTCGATGGCAAGGGCAGCGACCTGCCACCGCGCAAGGAATGTGCGCCATTGTGGCGGGCGCGCGTGTTTGAACATCTGCCAAAGCTCGAGTTGATCCTGTTGGTCGGTGTGCATGCGCAGAAGTGGCATATGGGCGGCGCGAGCAGGAATCATGGCGACGGTGGCAGGACTGAGCGCGACGATAACAGGACCATGCGCGACGATAACAGGACCATGCACGACAATAACAAGACCATGCACGACACGGTTTTCAACTGGAAGTTGCAGATTAACCGTGTTGGCGGAGTGCCACTTTTGCCGCTGCCGCATCCATCCTGGCGCAACTCTGGGTGGCTGAAGCGGAACCCATGGTTTGCGCAGGAGTTGCTCCCGGAGTTGCGCCGGCGCGTCAGAAATTTGCTATGACTTGCTCAAAAGCCCCCTCCCCAATCGACCATTTTGTGCTATCGTGAGAAGGATTTTCCAATCTGGCGACGAGGAGACCTGATTTGGCCGTGCTCGACGATATGGACCTCAAAATCTTGCGTGTGCTGCAGGAGGATTGCACCGTCCCGGTCGCCGATATCGGCAAGCGCATCGGCCTGTCCACCACCCCCTGCTGGCGCCGCATCCAGAAGCTGGAAGAGGACGGCGTCATCCGCCGCCGCGTCGCCCTGCTCGATCCCAAGGCGATCAATGCGGGCGTGACCGTGTTCGTCGGTATCACCACCAATCAGCATACCAAGGACTGGCTGGAGCGCTTCCACGGCGCCCTTGCGGACTTCCCCGAGGTGGTGGAATTCTACCGCATGAGCGGGCAAGTCGACTACATGCTGCGCGTGGTGGTGCCCGATATCGGGGCCTACGATGCCTTCTACAAGAAGCTGATCGCCAAGATCGAATTGTCCGATGTCAGCTCGTCGTTCGCCATGGAGCAGATCAAGTTCACGACCGCCCTGCCGCTCGAGTTCGCCCAGCGCGCCGTGCCGAAAAAGCGCGAAAAAGCCCTGAAATAAGCCTTTTTCTGCAGCTTGTTAACGTTACGTTAATCATCCCGGCACAGTGTTGCGATCTCGTTAATTCGGAGCCGCGAAGGGAGTACGCCGCTATGAGCCTACGTCTGACGCCGAGCCTCAATCAGGTGCGCAACGACACTGGCCGGGTCGCGTTCTGCGGGCCGACGGTTCTGTCGGCCATTACCGGATTTCCGATCTCCCGGGTCGAGGCGATCATCCATCAGCACCGGGCCGATCCGGCCGAGGCCAGGAAGATCATCGAAGGGACGTACCCCGAGGAGGTCCGCGATGCGCTGGCCGTGTTCGGTTACGCCATGGACCAGGCCGAGGACTTCACCCATCTTGAGCGCAAGCAGCGCCCGACCGTGTGGAGTTGGATGCAACTGCCGCGCAGCGCCTTCAGCTACTACATCCTGGCGGTACACATCCGCAGCGAAGGCCATTGGGTGTGCATCCATGGCGCCAAAATCTGCGATACCTACACCGAAGGGCGATGGACATTCGGCGCCGACGGCCCGCATCGGGGGGCGCGCATGATGGGCGTCTACCGGGTGCGCCGGATCGAGGATGTGGCCGTTAAGAGCGCGACAGAAGGGCGTATTTCCGGGCTTTCCGGACGCAGCGCGGTTTTGGACCTAAG
The DNA here is from genome assembly GCA_043741375.1 of Hyphomicrobiaceae bacterium. GTDB lineage: Bacteria > Pseudomonadota > Alphaproteobacteria > Rhizobiales > Hyphomicrobiaceae > JANYHF01. The sequence goes on from JAYUAJ010000515.1 coordinate 5,208, forward strand.
GGGTGCAGCATAACTGGTGTGGAGCGTCATATTGCAACCGTTGAGTGCATTTTAACCAGATCGCCATCCGGCACAGCGATCCAGGCCGCAGTTCAGATCTTGGTAAGACTCAGGGTGCTAACAATCCCTTCACACACCCGGTTGGACGGCCCCTTGGGCCATTTCGGTCTGGTTTGTTCTTTCCTAGGGTATTCGACTTTGGCGGTCCTTCGTGGCCGCCTTTCTTTTTGTCCGTCCGTCGCCAAAAAGCGACCAACGAGCCCGCGATGGGTGTTCGTTGCACCACGGCCCCCTTGGCTCGCCGATCGAATGATCAGACCTTAGCCGCAATCACAGGTTGTTACCACTGGGACATTACCGGGGTGCGGCTGCGTCCTGAATTAATCTTGTTATTGTCGCGCACAGTCCAGTTATCGTCCTGTTATCGTCGCGTTGACTCCAGCTTGAGCCCGTCTGCGTCGCCTACGGCCCCGGTCGTGCGCCCCCGCCCGCCAGACGCGCGAACCCAGCGTCCAAATCCTCCTTCAGATCAGCCACATCCTCGAGGCCGATATGCAACCTGAGGCAGGAGCTGGCGGCATAGACGGAGCGGGTTGCCGTCCGGTAATGCGCCGGATCGAACGGCACGACGAGACTCTCGTAGCCACCCCACGAGTAGCCCATGCCAAACAGCTTGAGGGCATCGAGCATGGCGGCAAGGCCAGGGCGCGAGGCCGATTTCAGCACCACCGAAAACAGTCCCGAAGACCCGCTAAAGTCGCGCTTCCAAAGCTCGTAGCCGGGAAACCCCGGCAAGGCCGGATGCAGAACGGCCGCCACTTCCGGGCGCAGCTGCAACCAGTGCGCCATCTGGAGCGCCGCCGCCTGATGCTGGCGCAACCGCAGGTCCATGGTCCGTAAACCGCGCAGGCCCAGATAGATTTCCTCCGACCCCGCACAATCGCCGATCAGCCAGTGCATTTTTTGCAGCTGCTTGGCCGCGCGCTCGCCCGCCGTAACGATGCCCAACATGGCATCGGCATGGCCCACCACATACTTGGTGCCAGCCTGGATCGAGACATCGACGCCGTGCTGAAACGGCTTGAAATAACACCCGGTCGCCCAGGTGTTGTCCATCAGCAGCCAGATTTCGCGCGCCTTGCAGGCCGCAGCGATGGCGGGAATGTCCTGCACTTCGAAGGTCTGCGAGCCGGGACTTTCGGTGTAGACCAGCCGGGTGTTCGGGCGGAACAGGGCGCTGATCCCTGCCCCGATCAGCGGATCGTAGTAAGTGACCTCGACGCCCAGCCCGCTCAGCACGTCATCGCAGAACATACGCGTCGGCCGGTAGCAGGTATCGACCACGAGAATGTGATCTCCGGCCTTGGCAAAGCTCAACAGCGCGGTCGTGACCGCCGACAGGCCCGACGACGTCAGCATGGTGCGCACACCGCCTTCGAGCGCGCATAGCGCATCCTCGAGCGCCCGCATGGTTGGGTGGCCCTTGCGACCGTAGGTGTACGCCTGTTTTCCTGACTCCAGGGTCGCCAGATCTGGGAAAAGCACCGTGGACCCGCGATAAACCGGCGGATTGACGAAACCGTGCTGAGCCGAAGGGTCACGCCCGCGATGAATAATCTCGGTCGCCGGGCGCCGCTTCGGGGTCTCATCAGAAGGGTTCGACATGACGGCTCCATGGGATCGACAATGAGCCGATAGGCGCATGCGATGCCGTCGGTCAAGGCTTGACCTTGCCGGGCGCTCAAGTTGAGATGATGGTCTGCCGACTTCTTTTCTGGCCTGACGCAACAATCTGTACTCCCCGCTTACACCCGCGATATCGGCACGCCATTGAGTTTCATGCCCTTGAGTTTAAGGAGGACGTCGTGATCGGTAGCGGCATTCGGGCCTGGTGGTGCGGTCTCGCGATGACCTGCCTCGCCAGCATCTCGCCTGCTCAAGCCAAAGGCACACTGGCAGCCGTGCGAGACCGTGGCTTCGTTATCTGTGGGGTAAGCGATGCGGTCCCGGGCTTTTCAACGGTCGACAAACGCGGCAGTTGGTTCGGATTGGACGTTGATGTTTGCCGGGCGTTTGCAGCCGCTGTGCTCGGCAATGACAAGCTCGCGCAGTTCTTACCGTTTGGAGCGGCCGCAGGACTGGAAGCCTTGCGCAAAGGCGAGATCGACGTGCTGGCACGCGCCACAGACTGGACGCTTAGCCTCGATCCAGAGGCCAAGGTCCGCTTCGTCGGCCCAAGCTTTTTCGACGGGCAAGTTATCCTGGTGCCGGACGATTTGGGAACCGGCAGTGTGCTGCAGCTTTCCAACACGCGCATTTGCATGCGCGACGCCCCACCGTTGCGGCAGGGGCTTGAGGACTATTTCGGGTCGCGCGATATGCCGGTTACGCCCGTTCTGTTCGGCACAGCCCTCACGGCGTTGGCGGCCTATGAAGACCGCAAGTGCGAAGCGTTGACCGAAAGCCTGTCACAGATGGCGTCGTTGCAGCAGCGCCTGAAACTTCCCGATCAGAACGCCCTGCTGCCCCAAATGCTCTCCAATGTGCCACTCGGGCCAATGGTGCGGCAGGGAGACGAGCCCTGGTTCAACGTTGTTCAACTGGTCCTAAATGCGCTTGTCGCCGCCGAGGAAGTCGGCCTCAGCCAGGAAGGGCCATATGTCCGGGAACTCGACCGTCCAACGGCCCGGGTCCGGTTGTTGATGTTGGAATCGCGTCTCGGTGAACGGCTCGGTTTGCCGACGGACTGGGGCGTGACCATTATTGCCAAGGTCGGAAACTATGGCGAATTGTTCGAACGCAATCTTGGTCGCCTGGGTGGCTTCCCGATCAAACGCGGCAACAACAATCTGTGGAGTAAGGGCGGCCTATTCTACACCCCGCTGGTCCCGTAGGAGACCTCCGCTAAATTGCTAGTTGGAGGAGGAACCTCGCGTGGCGCAGCAGTCTGGATGTGCACCGGCGCCTCCTCCTGCCGCCGCGCCCCTCGTCCGACGCCCAACTCCTGGGGCGGCAACCCCTCGCGGTATCGATCTCGATCTGCCGCAATGCCCGGTTTCGTCTATGGGTAGCTAATCTCGCGCACTTCGCCGGTCGCTCCCGCCGAGATCGCCAGAAGCATTGGTCGCGCAAGTGGCTGCAAATCCCGCAACTGGTTGCTCCGTCGCCGAAAGACGATCAACAAAAACCGCCGAATGCGCCCTTCGGGCACCCAAGGGAGAAGGCGATAGGGCCCTCGTATGGGCTCATCGGGCCGGGCCCGAGGCTACCGGATTTGCCGGATCGCGGCCCCACTCAGCCCACGAACCATCGTAAACAGCTGCGTCGGTCCGCCCGAGCAGGGTAAGCGCCAGCGCCACCATGGATGCAGTCACTCCCGAGCCGCAACTGGCAACAACCGGCTTGGCGGCGTCCACGCCAGCGGCCGCCAGGACCGACTGCAACTCAGCCTCCGGTTTCAGTGTGCCGTCGACGTTAAGGAGCTGCGCAAACGGAACATTGCGGGCGCCGGGAACGTGGCCCCGGGTGAGGCCGGGCCTTGGCTCGGGTTGCTCGCCGGTAAAGCGGGGAGCCGGGCGCGCGTCCACCAACTGGACCGAGGGTGACCCGATCAGTCCCCGCACATCACTCATGGTGCGGACCATGTCTGACCTGCGCCGCGCCACAAACTGCTTTGCGTCCCGGCGTCGCGCGGGGCCGGCCTCAACCGCGCGCCCGAGCGTCAACCAGGCCGGCAATCCCCCATCGAGGACCGCAACCTTATCGTGCCCCATGGCGCGAAACGTCCACCAGACGCGCGCGGCGCTGAACAGACCCTTGGTATCGTAGACCACCACGTGCGAGGTGTTGCCGACACCCATGGCACCTACGGCATCCGCAAACTGAGCCTCTGACGGCAGCATATGCGGCAGGCCGCTGGCAACGTCAGCGATGGTGTTGATATCGAAGAATTGCGCGCCAGGGATATGGCGCTGAGCGAATTCGGCGGAGGCGTCGCGGTTCTCCGGCGGCAGGTGCCAGGAGCCGTCGAGTACGGCGACATCGGGGTCGGCCAAATGCTCGGCTAGCCAGTTCGCCGTCACGAGATAGGGACTGTTCCAGGCCATGCGACGCTCCTTAGAGCGCTTCCGGAAAAGTGCAATGCGATTTTCCGCAGTGAAGCGCGACCAAACAAAGACTTAGAGCCTTGAAGCAATTCGAAGAAAACTTGAAAACTCTAGGAAAAGGACACCTTGATGCGGCGGTTCATAGCGCCCTTTTTCTCGATCTTGGTCACCGTGGCGATACCGATATCGCCCGTGGCACGCACGTGTGTACCGCCGCAGGGCTGCAGGTCCACATCGGCGATCTCGACCAGACGCACGCGCCCCCGCCCCGTCGGCGGCTTGACGGACATGGTACGGATCAGCTCAGGCCGTGCGGCCATCTCTTCGTCGGAGATCCACCGATGGCTGACCTTATGGTTACCGGTGATCAGCGCATTGAGTTTGGCCGTGAGGTCGTCTTTGTCCAGCACCGCCTCGGGGATATCGAAATCGAGCCGTCCTTCGGCTTCGCCGATCTGCCCGCCCGTTACCGGAAACGGCACCAGAGAGCAGAGCAGATGCAACCCGGTATGTGCGCGCATCAGCTTGAAGCGACGGTCCCAGTCCAGCACGCACTCGACGTCGTCTCCGACAGCAGGCAGCGCTTGGCCTTCGGCGGGGACGTGCACGATGGTGATTTTGTCGACGTCATAGACTGTGGTCACGATCGTCAGTGAGCGTCCATCGGCGAGCTTGAGAAAACCGATGTCGCCCGGCTGCCCGCCCCCGGTCGGATAGAACACCGTCCGGTCCAACACCAAGCCGCCGCGCTCGGTCACCGCGACCACCTTGGCCGGGCACGATTTGATGGAGGAGTCTTCGCGGAACACTTCGAGGGTCATACGATGGACCAATCTATCGTGGCGCAGAGGGGGCAGCGCCGCGCCCGGGACGACACGTAGAGGCTCGGGGCGAAAAGACGGTTGTCTAGGACACCCGTTCAAACACTACTGGCAGCGCGTCCCCAAGCGAACCCAGAAACTTGGGTACCGGCAACCCCTTGCTGCGCAGGAACGCTGGATTGTACAACTTGCTCTGATAGCGATTGCCCAGATCACACAGGATGGTCACGATGGTGTGCCCCGGCCCCATCTGCCGGGCTAAGCTGACGGCGCCAGCAATGTTGATACCCGAGGAACCACCGAGGCTTAACCCCTCCTCGGTCACCAGCCGGAACACGACGTCCAGCGCCTCGGCATCAGCGATGCGGTAAGCCTCGTCGACCTGCAGGCCCTCCAGGTTTGCCGTAACGCGCCCCTGTCCGATACCTTCCGTAATGGACGTACCTTCGGCCTTCAATTGGCCGGTCTTGACCCAGCTGTAGATCGCCGCGCCATGGGGATCGGCCAGCGCCACGCGGACTTTCTTATTGCGCGCCTTCAGGCCCTCGGCGACGCCCGCCAGCGTGCCCCCCGTACCGACGGCCGAGACGAAGCCATCGACTTTGCCATCCGTCTGGTCCCAGATTTCGCGAGCGGTGGTGTCCGCGTGCCCGCGCCGGTTGGCGACATTGTCGAACTGGTTGGCCCAGATCGCCCCCTCGGGCGCGCTCCGTGCCAGCGCCAGCGCCAATCGCCCCGAGTACTTCACATAGTTGTTCGGGTTGGAATACGGCACCGCTGGCACCTCGACCAGCCGCGCGCCCAGCATGCGCAGCGTGTCCTTTTTCTCCTGCGACTGCGTATCGGGAATGACGATCACCGAATGGTAACCCAGCGCATTGCCGACCATGGCGAGCCCGATGCCGGTGTTGCCCGCCGTGCCCTCCACGACCATGCCGCCGGGGTTGAGCTTCCCCGATCGCTCGGCGTCGCGGATGATGAACAGCGCCGCGCGGTCCTTCACGGACTGCCCCGGGTTCATGAACTCGGCCTTGCCCAGGATCGTGCAGCCGGTCTCGGCCGAGGCGCGCTTGAGCTTAATGAGCGGCGTATTGCCGATGGCGTCGACGACGGAGTTGGCGTGGGGCAAAGCGGACCTGTGGGTTGCGGGCGACAACCGACGTTAGTTCCGCGATCCCGGATGGGCAAGTCTGGCTTAACGGGCGGAGATGTCGCGAACTTCGCCTGGCCGCACATTGGTTAAGGCCGCAAGCAAATCCGGCAGTGGCTTCGGCAGGCTCATGGTTTGAGGCTCCAACTGGTCCCAGCATCGTACCCCAAATTGCCACAGCTTTCGAATTGGTCGCCACATTGCCGCCCTTGCGGCCATCCGCTATCTCTGCCGCCATGACCAAACTCAGCAAAGCCGCGTTCGACGCCCGCCATTCCATCACCGTGCGCGGCGCGCGCGAGCACAATCTTAAGAACGTGGACATCACGCTGCCGCGCGATGCGCTGATCGTGTTCACGGGGCTGTCGGGCAGCGGAAAATCCTCACTGGCCTTCGACACCATCTATGCCGAGGGGCAGCGGCGTTATGTCGAGAGCCTGTCGGCCTACGCGCGCCAGTTCCTGGAGATGATGCAGAAGCCCGACGTCGACCAGATCGACGGGCTGTCGCCGGCTATTTCCATCGAGCAGAAGACGACGTCGCGCAACCCGCGGTCGACCGTGGGCACGGTGACGGAGATCTACGACTATCTGCGCCTCTTGTTCGCGCGCGTGGGCGTGCCCTACTCGCCCGCCACGGGCCTTCCGATCGAGAGCCAGACCGTCACCCAGATGGTCGACAAGGTTTTGGCGTTGCCCGAGGGGTCGCGGATTTACCTGCTGGCCCCGATCGCGCGCGGGCGGAAGGGCGAATACAAGAAGGAGCTGGCGGAACTGGCCCGAAAAGGGTTCCAACGTGTCAAAATCAACGGTGAGTTCTACGAGATCACCGAGGCGCCGAAACTCGACAAGAAATTCAAGCAGGACATCGACGTGGTCGTCGACCGCCTGGTGGTGAAGGGCGATCTCGGCAACCGGCTGGCCGAAAGCATTGAGACGGCGCTGGGCCTGGCCGATGGGCTGTGCGTGCTGGAGTTCGCCGACAAGCCGCTGGACAAAAAGGCCGGCAAACCCAAAGGGGGGGATGCTGAGGGAATTCTGCAGAACAAGAACGAAACCCACGAGCGCTTGCTGTTCTCGTCACGCTTCGCTTGCCCGGTTTCCGGCTTCACCATCGAGGAGATCGAGCCGCGTCTGTTTTCCTTCAACGCCCCCGCCGGCGCTTGCCCAAAATGCGATGGCCTCGGCACCCAACTAAAATTCGAGCCCGACCTGGTCGTGCCGGAGCCCGAGCGCGCGCTGGATGATGGCGCCATCGCGCCCTGGTCGCGCGCCGGCGCCGCCTCGCCCTATTACGCCCAGACGCTGGAGGCCATCGCCAAACACTTCAAGGTCTCCGTCTCGACGCCCTGGGAGGAGCTTCCCGAGCGCGTGCGCAACGTCATCCTGTTCGGCTCGGGCGATGAGTCTATCAAGATGGTCTACGAGGACGGTGTGCGCCGCTACGAGACCGAAAAGACTTTCGAGGGCGTCATCGGCAACATCGAACGGCGCTGGAAGGAGACGGATTCGGCCTGGGTGCGCGAAGAACTCAGCCGCTACCAGGGCGACCACCCGTGCGACGCCTGCAACGGTTTTCGTCTCAAACCACAATCCTTGGCTGTGAAGATCGGCGGCAAACACGTCGGCGAAGTCTGCCAGATGTCGATCAAGGCCGCCAACGCCTGGTTCGGCGACTTGCCCAAGCAACTCACCAAGCAGCAGAACGAGATCGCCGTCCGCGTGCTGAAGGAAATCCGCGACCGGCTGCGGTTCCTCAACGATGTCGGCCTCGACTACCTCACGCTGGCGCGCAATTCCGGCACGCTGTCGGGCGGCGAAAGCCAGCGCATCCGGCTCGCCAGCCAGATCGGCTCCGGGCTGACCGGAGTACTCTATGTGCTCGATGAGCCCAGCATCGGCCTGCACCAGAAGGACAACGAGCGGCTGCTCGTGACGCTGCAAAGGCTGCGCGACCTCGGCAATACCGTGATCGTGGTCGAACACGACGAGGACGCCATATTGCTGGCCGACCACGTCGTCGATATCGGCCCGGGCGCAGGCATCCACGGCGGCGAGATCATCGCGCAAGGCACGCCGCAGGACATTATGGACACGCCGGAGAGCCTGACGGGGCAATATCTGTCTGGCGCAAAACAGATCGCCATTCCAAAGAAACGGCGTGAGCGTCAGAAGGGCCGTAATATCTCCGTGGTCGGCGCGCGCGGCAACAATCTGAAGGATGTCAGCGTCGATATTCCCCTGGGGCTGTTCACCTGCGTCACGGGCGTCTCGGGCGGCGGAAAATCCACGCTGCTGATCGATACCGTCTATCGCGCGGTATCCCGAAAACTCAACAATGGGCGCGAACACCCGGCCGAGCACGATCGCATCGACGGCCTCGAGCAGCTCGACAAGATCATCGACATCGATCAGTCGCCCATCGGCCGCACGCCGCGCTCCAACCCCGCCACCTACACCGGCGCCTTCACGCCCATCCGCGACTGGTTCGCCGGCCTGCCCGAATCCAAGGCGCGCGGCTACCAGCCCGGCCGCTTCTCGTTCAACGTCAAGGGCGGCCGCTGCGAGCGCTGCGAGGGCGACGGGGTTTTGAAGATCGAGATGCACTTCCTTCCCGACGTGTACGTCACCTGCGAGGAATGCAAAGGCAAGCGATACAACCGCGAAACGCTGGACGTAAAATTCAAGGACAAGAGCATCGCCGACGTGCTGGACATGACGGTGGAAGAGGGCGCCGAGCTGTTCAAGGCCGTGCCAAGCATCCGCGAGAAACTGGCGACACTGGCGCGAGTGGGGCTGGGCTACGTGAAAGTCGGCCAGCAGGCCACGACCCTTTCGGGCGGAGAAGCGCAACGCATCAAGCTGGCGAAGGAGTTGGCCAAGCGCGCGACCGGGCGTACCCTGTACATCCTCGATGAACCGACCACGGGCCTGCATTTCCACGACGTGGCCAAACTGCTGGAGGTGCTGCACGAGCTAGCCGAGGGCGGCAACACCGTGGTGGTGATCGAGCACAATCTCGAGGTGATCAAGACCGCCGACTGGCTGATCGACATGGGGCCGGAAGGCGGCGATGCCGGCGGGCGGATTGTTGCGGAAGGCACGCCCGAGGATGTGGCCAAGGTGAAGGAGAGTTATACGGGGCAGTTCTTGCGGGAGCTGTTCGGCCGGCGGGCGGCGGTAAAGGCGCCGGCGAAGGCGGCCGGAGCAAAGTCAAAGGAAAGTAAACGAAAAGAGGCAGCGGAGTGATAATCTCAAGGGTAGAAATCCAGAACTGGCGAAATTTTCGTCGACTGGAATCAGAACTGAAGGAACGTCAGTTCATAGTTGGCCCGAATGCATCCGGTAAATCGAACTTGCTGGACGTGTTCCGTTTTCTTCGCGACATCGCCAAGTCTGAAGGTGGCGGCTTGCAGAAAGCTGTGCACAACCGTGGTGGCATTTCAAAGCTTCGCTGCCTTGCTGCGCGCAAAGACCCGGACGTCGGAATAGATATTTCCATGTCTAACGATGATAGCCACGTACCCACATGGCGGTACTCGATTGGAATTCGTCAGGAACAACGAGGTTTTCGCCAACCATTTGTTTCATATGAGAGGGTCTGGCACAAAGGTCGGCTGATTGTAAATCGCCCCGATGCGGACGACGACAAAGACTCGGAAAGGTTGAAGCAGACCTATCTGGAACAAGTAAATACGAACAAAGATTTTCGAGACATCGTGAGATTCTTGGAGTCAATCACGTATCTGCATATTGTTCCACAGTTGCTCAGGTATCCAGAAATTGGGCAATCGGCAAAAATTGAAAATGACCCGTTTGGTCAGGGATTTCTTGAGCGTGTTGCAAAGGCTCAACCAAAAACCCAGCAAGCCCGACTTAAGAAAGTTGAAGAGGCTCTAAAAATAGCCGTTCCGCAGTTGCAACGACTAAAATTCGAGCGAGATGAGGTTAGCGGACGACCGCATTTGGCGGCGCTCTATTCCCATTGGCGTCCGAATGCCGGGTGGCAACGTGAGGATCAGTTTTCTGATGGCACGTTGAGACTAATAGGCTTGCTATGGTCACTTCTAGAAGGTGACTCTCCTTTGCTGTTAGAGGAGCCAGAGCTTT